>JACRLO010000013.1:0-9227 GCA_016235245.1 Nitrospirota bacterium
CATCGTTCCCCGGACCCTCTGCCTGAGATGCCACTGGGAAAGGGACGAGAAGTTCCCCAAGGCCCCTGACATCAGCAAATCACGGTATCATGCAAAACACGTTTTCATCGAAAAGATCGAATGCACCAAATGCCATGGGTACAGAACTCACAAATTTTCTCTTGAAGAGCGGTATTGCCTGACCTGCCACAAAGACAAGGGGTTCCGTCCTCATGGAACGACAGACAAGCCCCATGAAAAAATACCGATGGGTGAACTACCCTGCCTGAACTGCCATACTGACCGCACATCCAACCTGCTGCCAGAGAGGAAGAAATGTCTCTTCTGTCATGGCGATGAAAAAGTCAGGAAGGAACTGACAAGCGATAATACGATTGACGTCAGGCATTTCAGACCGTCCGAGGAAACCGTCAAAAAGGCCGTCAAGATAAATGTCCCTGATAAGGCTCCTATGCAGTTCGAATGCAGGACATGCCATAACCCGCATCTGCGGGCCCGTCCTGACTGGGCAACCTGCACCGTCAAGTGCCACACAACGGTTCCATATACGGGCAAGCACGAAATTCACCTGCAGATGAACCTGCAGTGCAAGAATTGCCACAAACCTCACGGATGGAAAGTGACTCCGGAGCAGGCAAAGAAAGACTGCGTGACGTGCCACGAATATAAGGACCCAAAGCTTTTCATTAAATAAGTAGATAGGGCGCAGCGGGCCGGAAACAGATAAATATACATCCGGCCCGCTCAGATTTCAGTATAATACGGTAACGCTTAGGGGAGGTGCATTGCATGAAGAGTCATGTATTCAGACCGCTGTTGGTAGTAATCGGCCTCGTTGTCATTGTCCTTATCATCCGGGTTTTCTATGTTCCCAAGGATTTCGGTATCCATGAACGGGGATATATGTATGGGTGGTACAGGGAAGGCAACATCGAGGAATGGAAAACACAGGTTAAGGTCAAGTATCAGGGCAAGGAGTATTGCTCAGGTTGTCACGCTGACAAGGTTCAAACCATCGATAAGACCCCGCATGCTGTCATTCAGTGCGAAAACTGCCATGGGCCGGCAAACGATGCAATAGCCGATCACCCTTCTGAACAGCGACCGAAGCTCACCATCGATAAGACCCGGGGGCAGTGCCTCAGGTGTCACTCGAAGCTGCACTACCCGTCGAGCGGCCGTGACAAGATCAGGGGGATAGACCCTGACAAGCATAATCCTGATATCGAATGCGTCATGTGCCACAATCCTCATAAGCCAAGCCTGGAGGGATTGAAATGAACAGAAGAGATTTTCTGAAAAATACGGTAAAAGGTGTAGCAGGTCTCGGCATTTCAGCGGCAGCAATAGAGTTTCTAAACCCGAAAGATATTCTCGCCAATATTAATAAAGATACGGCTAAAGTCAGATGGGCCTTTCTCGTTAATACGTACAAGTGCGTTGGCTGCGGCTTCTGCGTAAAGGCCTGCAAACAGGAAAACGAGATTCCCTATGACGCCAATGTTACCAGGACCTGGGTCGAGCGCTATGTCATCACCAAGGATGGGAAGCGCTATGCTGATACGCCAAAGGGTGCGCGTGACGGCTTTATCACGACAAAGATCGAAATGGGAAAAGATAAGTTCCAGGAAGTAAAGGATGAAGACATTCAAAAGGCCTTCTTTGTCCCGAAGCTCTGCAACCAGTGCGAAAACCCTCCCTGTGTGCAGGTTTGCCCTGTAGGTGCCACGTATCAGGCCCCAGACGGTGTTGTACTTGTTGACAGGACATGGTGCATCGGCTGCGGGTACTGCATCATGGGATGTCCCTATGGCGTTCGCTTCTTCCATCCTAAATACCATACTGCCGAAAAATGCAATTTCTGCTATCACCGGATCACTAAGGGACTCAAAACAGCCTGTGTGCAGGCCTGCCCATTCGGCGCACGCCAGATCGGCAATATCAAGGACCCAAACGATCCTATCACAAAAATTATATTAACTGAGCGAGTCGGTATTCTGAAGGAAGAATTCGGCACAAAACCCCAGGTCTTTTATATAGGCCTTGACAGGGAGGTAAAATAAGATGGTACATGGTGAACTCTGGACCGTAAAAGAGCTTTTTGTATATCCCAACGAATACATCTACTGGAGCGTACAGATCGTCATGTATCCTTTTATGACCGGTCTTGTTGCCGGAGCTTTTGTGCTCTCCTCTCTCTATCATGTTTTTGGCATCAAGGAACTGAAGGACATCGCTCGTTTCGCGCTGGTTTTTTCCTTTGCTCTGCTTTTTGTGGCACCGGTGCCAATCATTCTGCATCTGCAGCATCCCTTCAGAGGCATCAACAACCTTATGACACCCCATTTCACGTCAGCGATTGCAGCCTTCGGCATCGTCTTTTCAACCTATGGCGCTATTGTCGCTTCAGAACTCTGGTTTCTGTACCGCAGGCATTTTGTAAGTATCGCGCAGCCCCTGAAAGATAAACAGGACAAGACACTGGGTGAATGGATTAAATTTTTCATCTTCTGTTCTCTCACCCTTGGCGTGTATGATGTCAGTGATGAATCTCTCAAAAAAGATGAAAAAGCGATCAAGGTCCTGGCAGGGCTCGGTATTCCTGTTGCCTGCTTCCTTCACGGATATGCCGGATTCATCTTCGGTTCGGTAAAGGCAAATGCGCTCTGGATGACGCCGCTTATGCCGGTCATATTTATTATGTCTGCCATTGTGTCGGGGATTGCACTCTGCATGCTCACCTATATCCTGACAATGGAAGCGCGAAAATTCCTTTCGAAACGCAAAAAAGCTACTCAGCTCGGCCATCAAACATCTGAAGAGCTTCAGAGCGCAGAGGTCAATGTTATCCGCATGACAGCAAAATATCTGCTTCTGTTTCTCGTCTTTGCGATCAGCCTTGAACTTTTGGATCTTGTCTTCCGGGGATATACGGCTACAAAATCATGGGATGTTCTCAGAAGCGTCATCTACGGCAAGGATTTTACCAATATCTTCATTCTTCAATACACAATCGGCAACCTTATCCCGTTCATTCTTTTTCTTCTTCCCAATCTCACGATACGCAGGGCCGTGCTTGCAGTTGTCCTCGTGATGTTCGGCGTCTTCATGATGCGTTGGAACGTCGTTGTTGGGGGCCAGGCATTTTCACTCTCGTTTGCCGGGTATATGCATTATCATCTGCCGATCATTCCGCATGATTGGGAAACACTCAAGGAGGGGTTTTTTGGCGCCCTTGCCGTATTTTTAGCGCCCTTCGGGCTCTTCTGGATCATCACCAAAATCTTTCCTGTCTTCGACGTCAAAGAATCTCATTAATCCGTCATGCCTGCAGTCCTCATCCCGGGGACTGCAGGCATCATCGTTACCTTCCCCCCGCTTCCAAATTGTTATTGCATCAGCCTTGTTCTGTAATATAATGAAAGTAAGTTTCACCACTGAAAATAATGAGGTTCTATGCGTTCTCTTAGGCAGTTAAAGGGACTTGCCCGTAATTTCGTGCTGCTGGCGGTAGCCATCCTGCCTGTACAGTTTGCAGCCTCGGCAGAGCATGCTGCTCCTGCAAAAAAATTTCTTGTCCCCCCCCCTCCCTTCAGCCCCGGTATATTCCCCTGCTCTCAGTGCCATCAGGGCATGCCGGTTAACCGCACTCCCCGAAAGCTTGAGATGATGCACCAGGATATTGCGCTCAAGCATATGCAGGATGGCTGGTGCTTTGACTGCCACAATCCTGACAACCGCGACAAACTGAGACTGACCAATGGCAAACTGGTATCCTTTGATGAGTCATATAATCTCTGCGGCCAGTGCCATGGCACGATCCTGCGTGAGTGGAAAGCAGGTCTGCACGGAAAGAGGACTGGCATGTGGAATGGTGAAAAACAGTATCTGCTCTGTGTGCACTGCCATTGGCCGCATGATCCTGTGTTCAAACCGCTTACACCTATGCCTCCGCCAGTAAGACCGGCAGACATAAAATAACGATGCCAATGCCAGAGGATACAAAAAAGGTTAAAAACATGAACAGAAGAACGTTTATTCAGGGAACAGCTCTCGGACTTGCAGGGATGACAGTTTCCATTGACCATGCTCATGCATCGTTCTGGGACGCTTTTTTCCAGAAGCACTTCCGGGAGATGAACGACTCAGAGATTCAAAAGGTCATAAGCCGCATTGAAAAAGAATGCGAAGAAAAATACAAAAAAACAATCAGCATAGGCAATGAAAAGCCGCTTTCGGGCGTACAGTTCGGATACGGCCTTGATCTTTCCCGCTGCATCGGCTGCAGGCGCTGTGTCTATGCATGTGTAGAGGAAAACAATCAGTCCCTTGACCCTCAAATTCACTGGATATCCGTTCTGAGATTCAGGAAGGGTGAGAAGTGGATCGATCTTGAAAATTCTGAGAAGTACTACAACCCTGAGAAGGTCCCTGAAAAAGAGTTTTTTTACATGCCGGTGCAATGCCAGCAGTGCGAGAATCCGCCTTGTGTGAGGGCCTGTCCAACACAGGCAACATGGAAAGAGCCTGATGGCATCGTGGTAATAGACTACAACTGGTGCATTGGCTGCAGATATTGCATGGCCGCCTGCCCGTACGGGGCTCGCCGGTTCAACTGGGCAGCACCGAACAGACCTCCGGAAAAGATCAATCCTAAAACCCATTATCTCGGCAACCGTCCGCGGTACAAAGGGGTGGTAGAAAAGTGTACATTCTGCATCCAGAGGACGCGCAACGGCCGTTACCCTGCCTGCGTCGAGATCTGTCCAGTGGGTGCGAGAAAATTCGGCAATCTCCTTGATCCGAACAGCGAGATTCGGTATGCCATTGAACACAAACGGGTCTTCAGGCTGAAGGAAGACCTGAACACGTATCCAAAATTCTATTACTTCTTTGCGTATGGAAGATAGGAGATGGTGATGCTGAAGATAATACATAATTTCCTTGTTGCCTGGAAGCTGGCATTCAAGGGTGATAAATGGTTCTATGCCTGGCTGGTCTTTCTTGCCACGCTCATGGCCATTGGTGCCAGCGCGTATCTGAACCAGATGAACAGAGGACTTATCATGACCGCCATGCGGGACCAGGTCTCCTGGGGGTTCTACATCTCGAACTTCACCTTTCTGGTCGGCGTTGCTGCCGCCGCCGTATTGCTGGTAGTGCCAGCGTACCTCTATAATTTCAAACCCATCAGGGAGATCGTTCTCTTCGGTGAACTGCTTGCGATCACGGCCATTATCATGTGCATCATGTTCATCATGGCAGATCTTGGCCAGCCTTTGCGCGTCTGGCATCTCATGCCCTTTATCGGCACGATGAATTTCCCGTCCTCCCTTCTTGCCTGGGATGTGCTGGTATTGAACGGTTACCTTGCCATCAATACGACAATAGCCTTCTATGTATTGTACCGCCTCTCTATCGGGAAAGAGTATAATATGTCTGTCATCGGCCCCCTCATCATCCTCTCCATCCCCTGGGCAATCAGCATTCATACCGTTACGGCGTTCCTGTACAACGGCCTTTCTGCGCGGCCCTTCTGGAACGCGTCGATCCTTGCCCCGCGCTTTCTTGCTTCAGCCTTCTGCTCAGGCCCGGCACTCATGATCCTTGTGTTCCAGTTGATCAGAAAACTGTCTTCGGTTGAGATAGAAAACCGTGCTCTCTTCAAGATCGCAGAGCTGATAGCATATGCCATGGCTATCAATCTTTTTCTTCTCGGCGCGGAGATCTTCAAGGAGTTCTATTCCGGCGGCATCCATTCAGAGCCGATGAAATACCTTTATTTTGGCATTCATGGCCAAACAAAGCTGGTACCCTGGATATGGATGGCTACGGTCCTGAATCTCACCGCCTTCTTTATCTTTCTCTTTCCACGGTCACGGGAGAACTTTACAACGCTCAACATGGCATGTATTTTTATGATCATCGGCATCTATATCGAAAAAGGCATGGGGCTCGTCATCCCCGGCTTCGTCCCCGACACGCTCGGCGAGATCTATGAGTATTCCCCCTCATCAACCGAGGTTCTTGTAACAATCGGCATATGGGCAACAGGGGCGCTCATCTATACCATGCTTCTGAAATTCTCACTTCCGATCTATACCGGCAAACTGAGATTCCAGAATAAGGAAGGGTGAATACTGTGGCGCCCCTCTTTGACAAAACTATCATAAAGTACTTTGCACGAGCAGGCACGATCGGCTTTCATATGGTGCTCTCCACCTTTGTCGGATATCTGATCGGTGCACAGCTGGACAAGTGGTTCGGCACCTCTCCCTGGTTCACGATCATCTTCCTCCTCCTCGGTATCGCAGCCGGCTTCAGGGAACTTGCGCGTATCGCCAAAAGGCTGTCAGATGACAATGATTAAAAAGATCTCCAGGAACTCGGCCATTATCCTTATATCCGCAGCTGTCATTGCAGCGTTCCTCCCCTGGGAGAACCTGCCCGTCAGCATTCTCGCCGGAGGACTGCTCGGCATCCTGAACATCAGGGCGCTTGCATGGAGCATTGAAGGGATCATCGGGACGTCCTCAGTAAATATGAAAATGCTTTTTTTCAGCCAGTTCCGTTGTGTGATGCTTGCCCTCGCTGTTGTTCTGCTGGCCTATCTGAGACTTGTAACTATTCCCGGCCTTATGGCCGGGTTCTCTGTTGTATTTATCCAGGTGCTGGTTGTGGGTTATCGTAATGCTGGAAGAACTGAAAAAAACAGCTAATCTATTCAAAACCGAATTGAAGGCGTACAGGTTTGCCATAAGGCATGCCGGTACGCCGAAGGCTGCCAAGGTCCTGCTTGGCGCTGCTATAGGATATACCCTGCTGCCTTTTGACATTATCCCTGACTTCATACCCGTCATAGGCCATATTGACGATGTCATCATCGTGCCGCTCCTGGTCATAGCAGCACTCGGCATGATTCCCCCGGAAGTGATGCAGGAATGCAGGGCTAAGGCTAAAGAAGAAGATTCCTTAGAAGAACACCAACGTACCTCAGGCAAAGATTAAAGAAATTGCTACGGCACGTCAGGATGGGTTATCTTCAGTTCTTCTCCGGTCAGTGCTTCCATCAGGAATGCCTTCAGGTGCTGTTTTTCGTCCGTTGAAAGCCCGAGAGGGGTCAGCCATCTATTGCCCTTGCCACCGCCTGCGTCAAAAAAGTCGATCACCTCATCGATAGAGGAGAAGATGCCGTTATGCATGTATGGGCCGGTGCGTGAAACCTCACGCACAGTCGGTGTCCTGAACGCCTTCCAGTCCTGTTTCTTCTTTGTGATCAGATACCGGCCCGGGTCTTCTTTCAGGTCACGATAGGCAGGGTAATGGTACACCTTCGCCACAAATCTCATCGTTGCAGTGACACGCGTGTCATCAGCCAGCGCAGGGTTTTCCGGCACATTCAGAGCGTAAAATTTATCATCTGAAAGATTCGAACCGTAATGGCACTCAATACATTTTCCCTTGCCTCTGAATATCTCGAACCCCTTCCTTGCATCAGGGGATAATGCCGTATCCTCTCCTTTGAGATACCTGTCATAGGGTGCATTCAGGGAAACGATAGTCCGCTCAAAGGCTGCAATTGCCATGGCAATGCGTTCACGAGTGGGCTCTCCCTTAAAAACCTTTTCAAAAGCCACAACATATTCAGGAACAACGCGGATCTCTTCCTCCAAAAAATCAAGGTTCTGATTCATCTCAAAGGCAGACATCATTGGAAACAGGGCCTGATCCTCCAGCGTCTTCACCCTTCCGTCATGAAACAGATTCTTATACATGCCGACATTGTACAAGGTCTGGGCATTGCGCCAGTTTCTCGTTGTGGGATAACTCTGGGAGATATCCTGTCCGTCAGCATACCCCTGCTCCGGCACATGGCATGTAGCACAGCTTGTTGTGCCATCACCGGAAAGCCTGCGGTCGAAAAAAAGCTTTTTCCCAAGTTCGATCTTCTCTGGCGTCTGGGGATTGTTCTTCGGTATCGGAACAGATTTGAAGGGCTCGAGATGACCGGCGGAGGAAGGAGAAACTTGAAGGCAAAGAAACAAAACGATAATACAGGGGATAAAACGATGTATAAAGTTTCTGTCATTCCCGCTTGTCGGGAATCGTTCTGTCCCGGAAGGATTGCGGACAAGCCGCAATGACGCTATCGACTTTCCCCATTTGCAATTACGCTGATATCCCTGACACCGTGGACCCTTGGATCCTGTCCTATCGCTTAACATTCTTCAGCTCCTCCTCAATGATCTGTTTCAGGTATTCATACGGCCTGTTTCCGACAACCTTTCTGCCATTAATAAAGTAGGTCGGCGTGCTGTACAGATCCATGTCAAAGGCCAATTGTTTGTCCTTCTCGATCGCTGCTGCATGTTTTTTACTGTCGATGGAGGCAGCAAACAGCCTCAGGTCAAGGCCAAGCTCTTTCGCATATTTCATCAGACTTTCGCGATCAAGCTTCGGTGAGTTCTTCAGGAGCAGGTCATGCATCTCCCAGTATTTGCCCTGATCACGAGCGGCAAGTGATGCCTCTGCAGCAATATGGGCATAGTCACGGTATTTGTAAGGATAGTTTTTGACTACAAGTCTTATTTTGCCTTTGTACGCATCCATGATCTTCCTGACGACCGGACCGGCCGCCACACAGTGCGGTCATTGGAAGTCGAGGAATTCAATAATTGTGACAGGCGCCTCCGCAACACCCTTTTGAGGAGAATCACCGACAGGGATGGTAAAACGTTTTTCATCAGCGGAAACAACTGAAAACAACAAAAAAACGAAGAAAGTCGCAGCTCGCATCAGCTTCATAGGTCACCTCAACAAAAGCAGCCTGAACGGATCATCCGTTCAGGCTGCATACCCGGTTATTGTTTTACTTCTTCGTAGGAAAGAACGTTGAAATACTTGCAGGCAAATTTGAAGAGGAATATTCCTAATGCCACCAGAAACAGGGTGACCATAAACTCATTGGTCGTAGGGAAATAGCTTGCACCCCGTTCATGAGCATGCCGTAAAAGACCGAAAATAGCAACATTCATCCGATTGATCACAACACCGACGATGACAAGCAAATTGACAAGAAATATGCTGCCCATGCTGTTGCGCATCGCAGGGATAAGGAGAAGTATCAGAGGAACAATTACCCCAACCGCCATCTCAAGCAGATAGAGCCTGGCCTCCATGGTTCCGGCAAACGCTGCCCCGAGACCAGGGCCTTTCAGCAATATGAA
>JACRLO010000013.1:9253-95231 GCA_016235245.1 Nitrospirota bacterium
GACAAAGTAAAAGCCTATCGCTACGATCGAGCCTCTGGCAAGCCCTGAGAGAATCTTCATATCCGTCTGATGCTTGAAGAATTTCGAGCTCAGAATAGATTCGAAGCTTACCATCGAAAGCCCCATCATAATGGCGGAAACAAGGAAACTGAACGGCAGGAGACTGCTGTACCACAGCGGATGCAGTTTGTCAGGAACAATGAGGTAGACCGCTCCTAATGACGACTGATGCAGGGTCGAAAGCAGAGTGCCGAAAAGGGCGATCGGCATCATGATCTTCTCCACAAATCTCTGTACACCTTTAAGTCCGATCCGCTCAAAAAACATCGGACTCGACTCCATTGCGAGGACTGTTGTGTAAATGACTACATGGATAGCCACAATGAACATGATCGAGTGGATCTGCCACATGACCATGGGATGCCAGATACGAAATGGATGGCCGATCTCGAGAAAAATACCCGAGGCCGCCAACAGATACCCAAGAAAAGCCGTCAGGATCGCCGGTCGTGCTATCGGCTTGTATTTCTTCATATTGAAGAGATATACAGCGCTGGCGATCACAAACCCGCCTGCTGCCATGGCAACACCGCCCAATACGTCGAACCCTATCCAGAATCCCCAGGGGAAATCATCCTGCAGATTTGTTGTTGCACCGAGACCGAGAGTCATCCGTTTAAACACGGACACTGCACCGGCAATAATAAGTATCAGCAGCACCAGTGTCATGGGGGTGAACATCTTTATTTCATGGCGTTCTGTGCTCATTATTCATCCTCCTTGTCCATGTTCTTCATTCTCCGGGTGATCACCCAGCTTCCTATACCTGCAGCAAGGACAACGCCGATAATCGCAGGTATGCCGGAGATGTACTTCCAGGTCAGGTCAGGGAGCACCTGGTCACCGACCTTCGCATGACCTATCTGGTCAAGGGGAATGGCAGAAAGAAGAAGCACGGATGTGCCTCCTGCCTCTTTCTCGCCATAAATGTGATTATGGTATTTCCCGGGGTTTTCGGCGATCCTCTTTTTTGCCTCAGCAAGGTTCTTGTCAATGCTGTCACTGAACTGGATCGTACCGGTAGGACAGGTCTTTGCACAGGCCGGTATCATACCGGCACGGAGTCGGTCATAGCAGAAATTGCATTTCTGAATGCTGGGTGAGAGCTTTTCCCATTCATATTTCGGGACATTGAAGGGACAGGCAAGCATACAGTACCTGCAGCCCATACAGCGGTCCGCCCGGTAGATGACCGGGCCTTCCGGAGTCTTGATCAGGGCCTCAACAGGACATACCGAGGCGCAGGCTGGCTTTTTGCAATGAAAACAGCCGTTTCTTGCAAAGTTCCATGATACTGCGCCGTTCTGCACACTCTCATAAAAAGCGATGTTTGTGTAGGTCTTTGAGTTGAGCTTCGGAGGATTCGTAAACGTGCTGCCCTGAGTGGTCTTATCCGTTGCGTTCTGGTTCCAGGACTTGCACGATATCTGACAGCCTCTGCAGCCAATGCATTTGGTTGTATCAATCAGAAAGCTCGCCTCCATCTTCTTAACGGCCGGGTCTGTCGCTGTTTTTTCCATTATTGCATTCGTTCCCATATCAGCCCCCTAAATCTTTTCCACGTTGACCATGAATGCCTTGGTCTCCGGGATCATTGTATTTGCATCGCCGATAGTCGGGGTCAACAGATTTACAGACTCTCCCCCACTGCCGTCCTCCGGGAACTGCCATCCGAAATGGTTCGGCAGTCCGACCTGATGTATTGTGGAGCCTGCAATCTTAAAGGGCTTAAACCGTTTAGTGACAACAGCAGCGGCAGTAACCTCGCCACGGCCTGATTTGACTTTTACTTTGTCTCCACCTTTAATGCCTTTTTCAGATGCGAGTTCCTCACTCATCTCGACATAAAGCTGGGGTGCAGCCTCCAGCAGCCAGGGCAGATGACGTGTCAGAACACCGGTCTGCCAGTGCTCGGTCATTCGATACGTCGTAGCAACGTAGGGATAGCGGGTATCGCAGGAATAAAAGACATCATCGGGAGAACCGCCCTGGCCATCGTGAAACATCTTGACTGCCGGGTTAATCTTCGTCTTTGACATCAGATTTTCCTGAAGAGGGCATTCGAGCGCTTCATAATGCTCAGGGAACGGCCCATCGGCAAGGCCGGGGCCAAAGATTGCTCCCATGCCGTCCGCCCTCATGATAAACGGATATTTCCCTGCCTTCTCATCTGCCATAGGTGGAGCAGGCCCATCAGGCACATCGCCGTCCCAACCGGGAGCGGTCTTTTTTGTCTTTGGGTCCAGTTTGTCAGGATTCCATTTTATGACAGTACGCTTTGGGTCCCAGGGCTGCCCGGTCATATTAACAGCTGCGCGGTTGTAGATGATCCTCCTGTTGAGTGGCCAGCACCATGACCATTCAGGGAACATGCCAAGCCCCGTAGGATCAGCCTTACCCCTTCTTGCCATCATATTTATGATCTTGCCCTCTTTATGCGTATAGCTGCCGCTATAGATCCAGTTTCCGCAGGAGGTTCTTCCGTCCGCCTGAAGCGTTACAAAATTGGTGCAGAGCTCACTTTTCTTGCCTAACTGCTTCGTCGCATCCTTGGGATCAAAAATGTCCTCAAGATAATATCCGTTGATCTCTCTCGCAATCAGATGGGTATCAAACTCTTTATTCTTTGATTTATAGTTCCAGGTGAGGTTTGTGATGGGAGCAGGAAATTTGCCACCCTTTGTCTGGTAGAGCTTCTTTACGCGTTTATAGAGCTCATGGATAATCTCTCCGTCAGGTTTTGACTGTCCGATAGGCTCGATCGCCTTATACCGCCACTGTGCCCAGCGGCCGGAGTTTGATATACTTCCCTCTTTTTCTACGGATGACGTGCAGGGAAGCATAAAGACCTCGGTCTGAATATCCTTCGGGTTCATGCCCGGACCTTTCCAGAAAGAGGCCGTCTCGTTGTCAAACAGATTTACATTCACCATCCACTTGAGCTGGCCCATAGCCTTTCTGGTCTTATTCGAATTCGCCCCTGAGCATGCCGGATTCTGGCCCCAGGCAAAAAAGCCTTCAAACTTGCCCTTGGACATCTGATCAAAAAGCATAAGCCACGAACCGTTCTGGCCTTCATCCAGTTTCGGAAGCCAGGAATAACCGAAATCATTGTCTTTCGTAGCACTCGCCCCATAGATCGCCTTTAAATAGCTCGCTACATATTTCGGCCGGTTACCCCACCAGTTGACACTCTTGGTGTCTTTGGTCTTGGGCGTATTCTTCTCGTTATACGCATTAAGGTCAACCAACGTAGCGGTAGGCACGGGGACATATCCCGGCAGAATATGGAAAAGCAGTCCCTGATCAGTTGAACCCTGCACGTTGGATTCGCCACGCAAAGCATTTACGCCGCCGCCTGCAAGTCCGATATTCCCAAGAAGAAGCTGAATGATCGTCATTGCCTTTATATTCTGCGTGCCGACCGTATGCTGGGTCCAACCCATTGCATAACACTCTGTGCCGACCCTGTTCGGCTTTCCCGTAGACCCGTAAATCTTGTATACCTCAAGGAGCTTATCTTTTGGTGTTCCGGTTATATCAGAAACCTTGTCTGCTGTATACCGTGAATAGTGCTTCTTCAGAAGCTGGAACACACAGTTCGGGTCCTTAAGAGTCATGTCTTTCTTCGGCAGTCCCTTGTCATCCATCTGGAACGACCATGTCTTTTTATCATACTTGCGGGTCTTCTCGTCATATCCGGAGAAGATGCCATTAAGCTGGCCGGGCATCCTGAAGTCAGGGTTAACCAGATAGGCTGCGTTTGTATAATTGACAACATATTCTCTGAAGAAAAGATTGTTATCGAGGATGTATTTAATCATGCCGCCCAGGAAGGCTATATCAGTTCCGGAACGGAGAGGAGCGTACAGATCAGCCTTTGCCGCCGTTCTGGTAAATCTGGGGTCAACAACAATGAGTTTTGCACCCTTTTCACGCGCCTTCATGATCCATTTCATTGCTATCGGATGGTTCTCTGCAATATTACTGCCCATAACAAGCACTACATCAGCATTCTTGAGATCTATCCAGTGATTCGTCATTGCACCGCGTCCGAACGACTCTGCCAGAGCCGCAACAGTTGCGGAGTGTCATATTCGGGCCTGATGCTCTATATATACAAGCCCCAGCGAGCGGAGCCACTTCTGAAGAACATAGCATTCCTCGTTGTCCAGAGCTGCGCTTCCTACATGGGCAATGGCGTCGGTCCTGTTGACCGTAAATTCCTTTTCTACCTCTTTCTCTGTTCCGTCAGGCTGCTTCTCCTTGATCTTCGATTTTGAAAGGAACTTGAACGTCCGGTCACGCGTATCCTTGACCTTCTTTGCGATCTCGTCCAAAGCCCAATCCCACTCAACTTCCTTCCATTCGGAAGCGCCAGCAGCACGATACTTTGGCTTGAGCACACGTTTGTCATTATTCACGATCTGGTACAGCGATGCGCCCTTGGCACAAAGAGCACCCTCGTTGATCGGATGATCAGGGTCGCCCTCGGTATTGATCACCTTCCCATCCTTGGTATGGGCGATTATGCCGCAGCCCACAGCGCAGTATGGACAGATGGTCTTTGTTTCTGCGGCACCCTTGATGCGGGCTTCAGGTGACTGAAGCTGAGCCGATGCTTCCTGAGGTGTAATACCGGCACCTACAGCTCCCGCCACTGCAGTGCCTCCCGAAAGCTTCAAAAAATCCCTTCTCGAAAGACTCATACGCTACCTCCGATATAATGATTTAAGAATCGCATGAAATGATAAATTAGTCATGATAGCTTTGCATTAAAGGAAGATATAGCCATATCTGGCCGAAAGATCGCATTGTTAGGAAGATTTATCAATTCATTAAACATTTTTATCAACGCTGATAGATTAATGAATGTCTCAGATGCTGTCAAGGATATTTTGGCTCTTTTTGATTGGATAAAAATCGGTATCTGAAGATATTTCATGTATGGCATCTGGACACCCATTGTGCTAATATTGAGCACGCCTGAAGAGCTGCATGATCACAGCTAACAGAATTGTAACCATACATAAAACAGTGATGTCAAAAAAAACCTTTACAGCCAGGAAGCACCTGTTACTCGCAGAGCAAGAGTCGGCAGAGCTTGCCCTTCGTGAAAGTGAAGAGCGATTTCGTCAGATTTTTGAGCAGAATGAGGATGCACTTCTTGTTCTGGAACGCTCAACCGGAGAGATTATGGATTCAAATCCGGCCGCAATCGATCTTTTCGGATATACACAACATGAATTCATTTCGGGCGGCCTCCCCCTGATATTGATGCCACAGGAGCACGAACTATTCAGGACTGAACTGCTCAGTCGCGACACTTCAGACAGACTCCGTATTCCCCGGCTCACGGCCAGAAAAAAAGACGGCTCTTCGATCATAGCATCAATCTGGGGAAAGGCAGTCCGACTGAAAAAAAGCGAGATTCTCTTCTGCTCCTTTCGCAATATTTCTGAAAGGCTTCGCTTGGAAGAAGAAACTCAATTGCTTCAGGCAAAACTCATTCAGATGAACAAGATGACCGCTCTGGGCATGCTGGTCTCAGGCATAGCTCATGAGATAAACAACCCAAACCATTTTATTATGGTAAATGCTCGGATCATTTCTGATGCCTGGAAGGATGCAGCCAACGTGCTGTCTGATCACTACCAAGCGCATGGAGACTTCCCGTTGGGGGGCGTGCCCTTCTCTGAAATGCGGTATATCATGCCTCAACTCCTGGCGGCAATGTCTGAAGGATCAGCCCGCATCAAACACATTGTTGACAACCTGAAAGATTTTTCCAGACAGGGCAAAGCAGCCATTGACAATGCTGTCGACGTAAACAAGGTAATAACCGCTTCGGTAGCGCTCCTCAAAAGCGAGATCGGGAAATTTACCGGCCGATTTGAATTGAGAGAAGACGGTGACCTTCCTCTGGCAAAAGGCAATAAACAGCAACTTGAACAGGTTGTCATAAACCTGATCATGAACGCTCTCCAGTCCCTTCGGGACAGAAACGCCGGGGTTTGTGTATCGAGTCGCCTCGAACAGGAAAAAAACTGCATTCTGATTCAGGTAAAAGACGAAGGGATCGGGATACCACAGGAATTACTTAAGCACATTACAGAGCCGTTTTATACGACCAGGAGCGATGAAGGCGGTACAGGACTCGGACTCTCCATTTCCTTCTCTATACTCAAGGACCACCAGGGATCTCTGACTTTTGAGTCAGAGCCCGGCAAAGGCACGACCGCAACCATCTCTCTGCCGACATACCAAAGTTCCACGGAAAGGAATAGACATGCAACAGACGCTGTATCCTGAATACCCCATTTTACTTATAGACGATGAACCGATGATCCTCCTCAGCTTCGGCACGATCCTCCGCAAATCAGGCATAAACCATTTTCAGACCGTAGAGGACAGCAGGGACGTGCTGCAGACGCTTGAAAATCTGCAGGTCTCGGCAGTCGTGCTTGACCTCACGATGCCCCATGTCTCAGGCATCGAGCTTCTTGCGAAGATTAACCAGAGCTATCCTGAGATTCTGGTCATTGTAGTTACTGCAACGGACGACATTGAAACGGCAGTTGCGTGCATGAGATCAGGCGCCTTTGACTATCTGGTCAAACCGGTAGAGATGAACCGATTTATATCAAGTATCAGAAAGGCCCTTGATATCTCTTCTCTCATAAGCGAGGTATCGTCGCTTAAGCAGCATCTGCTCATCGACAGCCTTGAGCACGAAGCAGCTTTTTCTCCTATCATTACCGAGAGTAAGAAGATGCGAAGCCTTTTCCATTATGCGGAGGCGATCTCTACCTCATCCCAGCCGGTACTCATAACTGGAGAGACAGGCACCGGCAAGGAACTTTTTGCACGCGCTATTCATGATGCAAGCTGCAGAAAAGGTGCTTTTATCGCACTGAACATTTCTGGCCTTGACGACACCATGTTTGCGGACACCCTCTTCGGGCATAAAAAAGGTGCATATACCGGGGCAGATTCCTCTCGCGATGGCCAGATTGCACAGGCCGCAGGGGGCACCCTTTTTCTTGACGAAATTGGTGATCTCAACGAAACATCACAGGTAAAGCTGCTTAGACTGCTCCAGGAAAAGCAATATTTCCCCCTTGGTTCAGACATTTCTAAACAGAGTGATGCGAAGGTCATTGTTGCAACGAACCGGGACATTCAACAGCTTATGGGCACCGGCAGCTTCAGAAAAGATCTTTATTTCAGACTTCGGACTCATCATATCCATATTCCTCCACTGAGGGAGAGGATCGAGGACATACCAGAGCTGCTGGACCACTTTATAGAGGAGGCGGCAACGTCACTCAAAAAAAACCGGCCGGCCTACCCGAGGGAACTGGTCACACTCCTATCCACCTATCACTTCCCTGGAAATGTGCGTGAACTCGAGGCAATGGTATTTGATTCAGTCGCTCGCCACAGGGCAGGTAAACTCTCACTGGACAGCTTCAGAGAGACGATTCAGCATGACCAGGACCTTCATCCGATCGTGCTTCCGGCTGATGACGAAGTGGCGATTCTACTGACAAAACTATTCGGCAGATTTCCTTCTCTGCGGGAAGCAGAGGAGCATCTTGTTGCGGAAGCGATCAGGATTTCTGATAACAATCAGGGGATTGCCGCTTCACTTCTAGGCATCACCCGCCAAGCGCTAAACAAAAAAAAAAAAAAAAAAAAGAACCGCTAGAGAATATCCTTTTTTTGTTTTGTACTGTTTTAACCAGCAGGCAGGGTGCAACTTCTATTGCAGTTCGGAATATTCGAGGAAAACGTTTAACCTATTGATTTAATAACATTTTCCTGCTTTCGCTGACATAATTCCGCATTTTTGGTTTCACCCCTATTATGCCACTGCACAGTATGATATTACTGTGCCATATTGATTTTAGCGTATGCCACAGTTTTTATTTGTGATGGCAAATATTATGCATACATATTCACATGCGCGAGATATTTTTTGAGGAATACAGCAAAAAATGCAGTGAGCAGCCTCTGGGGACAAAAAAGCGTGCTAAATGCATGAAAAAACTCGCGGAATCCATTATTCTCCAATGCATCGAGGACCTATGGGACAGGTCCTCGATGCACGAGAGTATTGACTTCTTTACCGAGAGGGGGTTCAGTATCTGTGCCACCCTGGCAGGTATGGAAATAGGAGAACAGGTAAAGCTTCTTGATCTGGTGAACTGCACCATTTCAAGAATTCGGCATTTGCCACGCAAAGGATCAAGACATCCGGAAAGATGTGCGCCTTCAGACTTCGATAAAACCACAATAGCAACCATTCTAACCTCCACAGACCCCGTACATCACCATGGCATTCAGCTTTGAAAAAAAAGGCGCGATCGGAATGTTGCAATGCGAAGGGAGCCTTGAGGCAGACCGGGCCCAGACTCTGAGAGATGCTCTCATGGTCTGCATCGAGAACTCAGATCATGTGGTGATAAACTGCGGAAAGGTAAAAACGATCGACAGTCAGTGCATACAGATTTTCTGCACGGCACATAGAATGGCTGTCAGGGCAGATAAAAAACTGATAATTATCGGAATAGCTCCTGACATTAATCCTTCACCGCAGGAGATCAGTAATCTCTGCTTGTCACGTTCAGCCATCGGCTGCAATAAGTCATGCATTTGGATGCCAACTGAAGGCGGGATGGAGCTGCCAACAGCAGGTGACAGAGGCGTTAATTGAACAAGCATCTCTTTTTTTACAAATATAGAGATTATTTACACGGCACGAGATGAATCAGCAAAATGAAAAAATAAGCGTAATAATCATTGATGCATCAGCGGTTACACGCTATCTCCTCACCGAGATACTTGAACAGTCTGGCAGAATTGAAGTTGTAGCCTCTGTCCATGATCCTGCCGAAGCTCTCAATAAAATACTCACTCTCAATCCCCATGTGATAACTTTCGATGTCCGTATGCCAGGACTGGACGGCATCGCATTTCTCAAAAAACTTTGGGAGCTTCGCCCAACTCCGGTGGTAATCGTAAGCGCTCTAACCCAATATGAGACCGGTTCTTTCGCTAAAGCAATGGAACTGGGCGCAGTAGGATACGTTGCGAAACAGTCGTCGCATTCCTGGAGCGGCATACTGAATCTTGCCGACGAGATTGTTGAAAAAGTCAGATCGGCTTCAACGATACAGTTTCAGCAAAAAACCACTGTTGCCGGAAAAGCCGCAGCAATCGGCAATTTCTAAGAACGCAAGAGTTCAGATACGCTCACATCACCCCCAGCAGCAGCTCTGCCGACTCTCAGAAACAATAATCCTCTTCTAATGCCAATTTATTTTTGCATTTCTGGTAAAATAACCGCTGTGCCGGGATAGCTCAGTTGGCAGAGCAGCTGATTCGTAATCAGCAGGTCGCCAGTTCGACTCTGGTTCCCGGCTCCACTGTTATCAGGGGGTTACAGGTTTTACTGTAACCCCTTTTTTTGTGCTTTACTCACTACCAAATCACTACTCGAATTCCCCGGTTTTGTCCAGGACATCAAAATATCTTTTTCATGTCTTTCGTTAGAGGGGAAAGTAACGAAAATCCTGATGCCTGATCGGCATAGCAGAGCAGTTTTTATGCCGATACCTTTGTATTTTTGTTATGAAATGAAATACCTCGTAACTTGTCTTTACATCATATCAGGTGTAAGATAAGGGTAGTAAAATCCAAATGGCAGGTTCTTTATTACGAAACATCAGAGGGAGTAGTCCCTGTCGAGAAGTTTATCGATTCCCGTAAGGACCGAGATCAGGCAAAGATCTTCTCATGGATATCTCTTCTGGAAGAACAAGGTCCGAATCTTCTAAGGCCCTATGCTGACCTGTTGACAGATGGGATACACGAATTGAGGGTTAAGCTGTCAGGTGACCAGGTGCGGATACTCTACTTTTTCTGTTATAAGGACTATATCATTTTGACTCATGCATTCAGGAAGCAGACAACTGCAGTTCCACATGGAGAAATAAAGAAGGCGCAGATTTGCCGGGCAGATTTTCTTTCCCGGTTCTCTGAGAAGAAAATTAAGGAGGCAAAGAAATGAGAACTTTTGGAGAACACCTGAAAGAGAAACTGAAGGACAAACATTTTAAGGACCTGTACGACGAGGAGCGGCAGCTCGCTGAACTGTCTCTTAGTGTTATCAGCACTCGTGAGCACTTAGGATTGTCTCAGGCTGACGTAGCACACAAAGCCAGGGTGACTCAGCAGCAGGTTTCAAAAATCGAAAAAGGGATTAACTGTAATATTACGACGTTCCTGAAGGTTTGCAATGCCCTTGGTATCAAGGTTGATTTGGAACTCCCAAGGGTTGCAAGAGTTGCCTGATTCGTAATCAGCAGGTCGCCAGTTCGACTCTGGTTCCCGGCTCCACTGTTATCAAGGGGTTACAGGTTTTACTGTAACCCCTTTTTTAATGCACCGATCACGACATAATCACTACGCCTTGTTTGAGGTTATTTTTTCTCCTTCTCCGTCTTCCAAAAATGGCGGGGTTATTTAAATAAGTGAAATAATTTCCAGATATCCTTCCAGATTGCAGCATGTTACGTCACCAATGAACACAAGAAACGGTATTAAATGAACTGACCGGGACAGCCTGTTGATTCTGGAATTCTTGGCATGATGTTTGCTTTTGCTTTGTCTATATAAATGTTAATCGGCATTGAGGAGCAGATCCTCGATGCCAATACCTTATATATTTTCGCTTTAAAAAATATAAACCCTCGCACTCTTGAGCAAGCTTGCCGGTCAAAAGTATGATTGCCGAGATGAATAAATAAGGAGAACCATTATAATCGAGAAGAGGTCATCAGAATTCGGCCATATCAAACAAATAACGTCTGTTAGATTTGTTGTGGCTATTGCTATAGTAATATTCCACTTTGGAACAAAAGTAATTCCTTTTAGTCTTGAACCATTCAAACGACTTCTCGAAAAAGGTAGCCTTGGGGTTAGCTACTTTTTTCTCCTATCAGGATTTGTAATGGCAATAACGTATTATTCAGAGCAAGCCACTAAACAGATCGACAAGAAAGCATTCTGGATCTCCCGTTTTGCAAGAATTTATCCGCTCTATCTTTTCAGCCTCCTCTTAACTCTTGCAGTTGATCTATTTATGAGGGTTCCCATACTTAAGGGCCCGCTATTATTGCATGTTGCCCTGTTACAGGCCTGGGGCCCGAAATATGTGTCATCCTTTAACCCTCCGGCGTGGGCTGTTTCTGTAGAGATCTTTTTCTTTCTGATGTTTCCTTTTATCATCACCTTCTTTACAAGAAAGACAAAACTTCTGATTGCAGCGATAACGGGTATATTCTGGTTCTTCAGCCAGGTAGCGTATGAGTTGCTGCTGCTTAAGGTATATGTTCCTTCATCGGACATCATGCTCTTGAAGCTTTTTCTTTATAGCCCACTGTTGCACATCAATTCATTTATCATGGGAACAGCTGCCGGAGTATTCTATAAAACCGATTACAAGAAACCTATGAAGGATCACGCTGTTCTCTGGTTGCTGCTTGTACTTATTTTGTTGGTTTTGGCGTTCCAAAGCAATTATCATCTTGAATTTCATAACGGTCTTTTGGCGCCACTATTTGCAATATTTTTATTGGCCCTATCCCTCGATAGTTCGAAAATCTCGGAAATCATGTCCTCGAAGCCACTCATGCAATTGGGTGAATACAGTTATGCGATATACATACTGCAGGAGCCGGTTCATCGTTTTTCATTACTCGTATCCAATAAAATAGGACTGCCGCCTGACAGCGGGATGCGGTTTTATTTTTTTCTTATTCTTCTTTTGCCGTTTTCATCCCTGAGCTATCATTTAATCGAAAGACCGTCACGGGATATTATCAAAAGAGTGCTGATAAGAAGATAGACCTACTTAAAATGGCGCAAATAGACCACTCCAATAACCACTTTGACTGGCAGTCGTGATAGTGTCAACAGCATTACCAGACAGGATGCACGGAAGGCCACAATTAGCGATAAGACAGGCCGGGTAATATCAGGGGGTCAACGTTGCAATAACCAACATTGTTGATATCATTGCAAGCTGAAACTGCAAACATATTGTTCATTTTGATAAAATAAGGCAGTTCAACAGTGTTACAGTTATAGAAAGCATAAAGCAACAGAAGTAGGCTCTCCCAGAGAGGTGGTGCGTTATGAAGTTTAAAGCTGAGGATTGGGTCCGCAAAGTAAGAGATGAAAATTATGAGAAGAGTAAAAGAATGAGCCCGGAAGATAAGATTGCACGTACCAGAAAAGTGGCTGAGACTTTTGCAAAAAAAAATATGACCAGCTTTTTTTTAGACGTAAGAACCAACGATAGCGCATGAAAAAAGTCGGGTTCGGATATAGTGATATTTTTCTTCTTCATGAAATGCCTTTGGGCCATCCTGAATCAAAGGACAGGCTCATCGCCATAACGGAGAGGCTTAAGCAGTCGCCCCTTTGGAATCTTCTGCAGCATCTCAATCCCCGAAAAGCGGCCGAGGAGGATATCCTCGCCGTGCATACGAAATCCTATTTTTCCGGGGTCATGCGCTTCACCGGCTACTTTGACGCTGACACCTATGTATCGCCACACACTGCAGAAGCTGCCCTCGTTGCCGCAGGAACAGTAATTGAAGCAATAGACCAATGTAAAGCCGGCGACATTGATAGAGCATTCTGTGCCGTGAGGCCTCCGGGGCATCATGCTGAGGCAGATCGGGCGATGGGGTTCTGTATTTTCAACAATGTAGCTGTCGGCGCGCGCTACGCACAGAAACGAGGCTACCATAAAGTCTTTATTATAGACTTTGACGTCCATCATGGCAATGGCACCCAGCATATATTTGAAGAAGACGACACGGTCTATTATTTTAGTACGCATCAATACCCTCATTATCCCGGCACGGGCAGCGATGCGGAACGCGGCAATGGAAAAGGAAAAGGATTTACTTACAATATCCCCCTGCATTATGGCTCCGGGGATAAAGACTATTTCCAGGCTTATCAGGATATTCTTCCCGTGCTTCTGTCGAATTTTAATCCTGATATTGTGCTGGTTTCTGCGGGCTATGACCTGCATGCGGCCGATCCGCTGGCAGGGCTTCGGGTAACGAATGAGGGCATCAGAACCATTGTGAGAGGGATACTCTCATCAAAGCAGAATATCCCTTATATTTTCTGTCTCGAAGGCGGGTACAACCTCTATTCTCTCAGCGAATCAGTCCAGATAACAATCGAAGAACTGCTTGGCTTCCCATGATCAATCCTTCTTTGCTTCCTCTTCAACGGGATTGTGCAGATGAATTTCTGCCTGTTTGTTTCGTTCGTCGATCTTCTTTTTTACTTCCTTTATCCTGTTTTTGTACTCCTCAGTGAGCTGATCAGCCTCTTCATGATTTGAAACAACATGCGGTGTGACCATCACAATTAACTCTGTTCGGCTCGCCGTATCCGTCGTTGTCCCAAAGAGATACCCAAACAGCGGTATTTTGCTCAACAATGGAACTCCGGAACGCGTAAATCCTTTTTTCTCATTAATGATTCCGCCGATAACAAGCGTATGACCATCCTGTACTATTCCGGTAGTATTCGCTTTTCTCGTATTAAAACCCTGAAATTTACCAGAACCAATTGAATATTCTATGCCAGGCTCACTGACTTCCTGAGAGATCTTGAGAGTTACCTGCTTCTTTTCATTGATATGAGGCGTTACCGTCAGAATTACTCCTGCAGATTTGTATTGGACCTGCGAAGTCGTATTGGACGCATTAAACGAGTCTACCGTGCCTGTCGTTATCTGGGTGGCAATTGGCACTTCCTGTGCAATCTCAATTTTAGCCTCTTTATTATCGAGTGCTAATATATGGGGACTTGCCAGCACATGGGCCTTGCCAGAGCTTGCTGCCGCATTAATCAGAACATTAAACTGCGCAGGGTCAATAATATTGGCAAACAGTCCTCCTGAAGCTACAGGCACAAATTTAGTCAGATTGGTAGCAGCAGTGTCTCCCGAACCCGTGGTCTCAAAAAACGTATTGGGGTTCTTTGCATTCCCGGTTATAAAATCAAAACTCTGATCATTAATATGACTGCGACCTTTCAACATCCACTCCAGTCCCAACGTTGTCGAATCATCCAGAGAAATCTCTGCGATGAGAACTTCAATCAGGACCTGCTTGGCTTGGACATCGATCTTTTTGAGGGTTTCAAGCAGTACCAGGTAGGCTCGTGGGGATGATTTGATGATCAACGCGTTTATGTCATCATACGCCTCGATAAGCACGTCACCTTCAAGTTCGGCCGACAGGATATCAGCCTGAATAGTGGCACCGGTGGATGAAGGTGTCGGGGTGGCCGGCGTTCTCGGCCTGTTGGCAGCCGCAGCAGGAGTCGGCGTTGGCTGGGCGGGTTTTGCGGGCGTTGGCGTCGCAGCACCGCTCTTTTTACCATAAAGATTCTTCAGCACTTCACCCAATTTTTTTGCCTCACCATTTTCAACATGATAAATAAAGGTCTTTACCGAATCCCTCTCCGTTGAAGGGATATCAATCGCCTCAAGCAACTTCAGGAGCTTCATAATGCCTGAGGGCAACGCCGTTATGATCAGCATATTGGAAGGCTCATAAACGATAATATCCGTGCCTTTCGGCATAAAGTTTCGGACCAGATTGGCGACATCATTTGCTTTCACATACTCAAGAGGTATCTGATGAGTCACAAAACTCGAATCCTTGGGGGAAGCAGTCTTTTTCCCCATCTGGATCGGGACAGGCTGCTGCTTTGCGGTGTCGATCGGGACAATGCGGTAAAAACTTCCTTCCTTCACCGCCGTGAAGCCATTAAACTCCAGAACCGTCTGAAACGTCGAGAAAAGTTCGCTGACCGGTATCTTGTTATGGGACTGGATCGTAATCTTTCCTGAGACGCCGGGAGCAAGGATATAATTAATCTTTAACATGTCTGAGATCGTCGAGACGACGGTCTCGATGTCAGCATTCTCGAAGTTGAGCATTATATACTGTTCATCCGGCTTTTTCTCAGCAACCGTCTTTTCCGCCTTCCTCATTTCAGCCTTCGTCTCTATCGGTGGTGTCACGGCTTCCGGGAGTTTTGCTGCCTCCTCTGTAGTGGGCACAACAATGGGCTCACCAGGCTTTACAGCCTGCTTTGCTCCGCAGGCACTGATAAAGAGAATGATGAGGCACAAACTTATTAATTTCAGGTTCATTTTCCTGCCCTCGGTTTACTGGATAGTGTCTTCACTTTTTCAATCGTAAGCGTAATCGTTTCGCCTAACCATTTTAACACAACTGCTTTTTCTGATATATCGGAAACCTCGATATCCTCGACTTTATCTCCCTTGCGCAGCTGCGTGGACTTTGCCTGATTTATCTCGACATAGGCAACGTAATCGCCAAACGTATCGAGGATAATACCTCTAAGGGCAAGTTCAGGCCTCTTTGGAGGCGGAGGCGGAGGGACTGCCGCGCGCACCGGTTTCGGCTCCTTATACGTGCGCAGGGTGTTAAACAGATTCTTCTCATAGATGACCTTGTCCCATGCCGCAGCGTAGGTTGCCTTCATCGGTTCTGACTCCTTGATCTTTGCCTTTTTCACCAGAAGGTCAGACAGGGGGTTGTACAGGACCGCGCTGACGGTAAACTTCCAGCCCACAAAAAGGAATAGCGCGCCGACGATGATAAGCATAACGATTTTCCGAATCATAATTTACCCAAACCCGATATCTGCATTTTAAAGCGCAGCTCTCTGGGGTTCTGCATGTTTGTCACATTAATAGACATCTTCTCTATCTTAAACAGCACCGTGTGCTTCTCAAGATCATTCAAAAAATCTCCAATCTGCTTGATCGTTCCGCTTCCTTCAAAATAGACGGGGATAATGAAAAAGTTCTTTGCCTTCACCGCATTGATAGGCCGTATGGTCTGCATAGTCAGACCGGCACTCTGCGTGAGTTCCGAAAGTTCCTTCTGCACACGCGCAGCAGCGAGAAATTCTGATGATTCACTTACCAGTTTCTTTTCAACAGCCTTCATTTCTTCAACGGCTGCTTTGATCTCTGCATCCGTAATGGACGCCCCCTCCACATAAGTCTCGTATTTCTGCAGAGCGGCCGATTTGACCTGGATCTCCTCGCGCATGGATTCAGATTTTGGGGTCAGGACATAGGTCTGAAAAAGAAGCAGCGTCATGACCAGCGCCGTTGCAAGCAGAGTATATTTTTTTCTGTTCATGGCTCCCTGACCTCAAACTTCAGAGAGAACCGCTCCTCGCCGTCACGAGACAGGATTGGCGCAGCGAAAGCGATATTCTTGAAGAGTTTCGATTTGTCCAGCGCCGTGACCAGATCAGAAGTCTTTCGCGAAAAACCCTCAATCTCCACGAGCCCCTTTTCATCCACCGCCAGATTGATGATCCATGCGTTATCAGGGACTACGTTTGTCAGGTCTTTCAAAACTCTGATCGCCATGTTGGAACGGGTCTGAAATACCAGCAGCGTTTTTCTGTCATCCTGAAGCGCTTCAAGCTTCTTTCGGGCTTCAATGACACCTGACGCCTTGCTCTTGATGGTTTCGATCCGCGACTCGATCCTTCGGAGTGTTCTGACTTCTTTACCATAGGCAACAAAACCTGTTAACAGATACAGACAGAGGGCTGCAACCGCAAGGCCTCCGATCATATACGGATAATGGTCTTTTTTCTGCTTTATGAACTCCTGCGGTATAAATTCAAGATTCAGGCGTGTTCTCTGTACAAAGGAATAGATCAGTGCGTTGGGCACCGTAATCTGCGATTTCGTCATCGAAAAACGCTCGGCAATGAGCTGATCAACCGTCCCCGAGCAGTAGACCTTTCCTGGATAAGATTTGCGGAACCCCTCAAGGTTTTCTCCAAGGTCCGAGGCTGCCGATATTCTCTTCATCGAAAGAGGCAGTGAATCTTCAATACCCGCCATTTCGTAGCCATTATCCGTTGCAAGGACAAAAATACCTTTCACATTTTTCTCGCCGCTGATCCCGAGCATGCTGTTCAGCACATCCAAAACTCTGCAGCGGACGGAGAGGACTTCCAGTCCGGCCGCCGAGATCAGTTTCACCACGGCACTGACCGCCTCCTTCTTGATCGAAAAGACAAGGGTCTTTATACCATTGCCTGTCTTGACCATGAGGAAATCAAAGAGGTATTCATCAACACTGCTGAAGGGCCTCCAAAAGCACCTTATTACCCTGCTCCCTGTCCGCAGGAAGGCCGATACCCTCGGACCGCAGATAGGTAATCCGCTTCAGCCGCCGCTCAGCCACAGACATACGTATGTATTTACTGTCTATATCAAGTCCTAACAGTCTCGACACGTTCTCTCCAATAGATCGTTCTTAATTCGCTTCCCTTCGCTGAGGGCTCCCTGCTTACAATCCCGGTAATACGGGAGCCGATGGGGCTGTTCTTCGCCCGCGCAGTAACCTCTATCCTGAATGTCTGCGTCGACATGGCATTGAGACCACGTGCTGCGAACTGCTGCGGTATGAACCTGAATCCCCCATACGCCTTATTCCTCTGTTTGTTGATCGTTTCTATCTCAACTTCGTTAAGACCAAGAAACTGCATGACCTCGCGTGACACCGTATTGATATTGATCGCGTTCTTCCCAAACGTGGTTATGAGAGGAAGCAATCCTGTATTGCCGCTGCCGTCGCCAAAAAGATACTCGGGCTTCATCCCCTTGACCAAAACTAATTCTTCCGGCACATCAAAAAGACCATTCTTGGCCTTGTATGGTTCTTTGAGCGCCTCATAATAGTCGTCCTCAGCACCCGATAAATGATGTTCCTTGTCAGGATCCTTCCAGTCCAGGACTGAATCAATGATGACGATGATCTCATCTTCCTGGACACCGGCACGTTCGAGCAGTTTACGAAGCCGGTCCTGCTGGGCAAAGTTAATATTAATTCTCGAATTTTCATCCGTAATTCGTATCTCAAGCTCTCCCCCGTCAGTCTCTCTCTTGCCGGTAACGGGCACCGTCTCATTATCAATCCAGAAATTCCCTTCGTCATCCAGAAAATCCACCTGAGGATCTTTATCAGAGGAAATATACTGCAAGGCTTCATGGTATCCTGACAGAGCCTGATAATACGCCAGGGTCTCTTCTTTCAGATTGTGGGTGCTTCCGGTAACCCACCGGGTTGATCCGAGAAAATTCATCGACAGGATGCTCAGAAAGACAAGCACCCAGAGCACCATCATCAGCGCAATGCCTCTCTGCCTCACATTTCCACCTGGGTAACTCTCAGCACTTCATCGAGCGTTGTAATCCCCTTCTTCACTTTCTCGATGCCGTCTTCCCTTAGCGTCCTCATGCCGAGACTGATGGCCAGATCCTTCATCTCCTTGATAGTGGCCCTTTTCATGATCAATTCCCTGATCGGCCCGCCGATAGGCAGGACTTCAAAGATGCCTACCCTCCCCTTATAGCCGGTCCCTGAGCATTCCTCGCAGCCTCTTCCTGTCCATACCTCACGAATGTCCTTGCTGATCCTGTCAAGAACGTCTTGCGGCACCTCCTCTTTCACCTTGCAGGAAGGGCATATCTTTCTGACCAGTCTCTGGGCCATGACACAGACAAGGGTGGAGGCAACGAGATAGTTCTCAATACCCATATCCATGAGTCTCGTGATGGCACCGGGGGCGTCGTTGGTATGAAGCGTGCTGAAAAGGAGATGCCCTGTCAGAGCGGCATGAATCGCAATACTCGCTGTTTCCATATCCCTGATCTCGCCAACCATAATGATGTCAGGGTCCTGCCTCACAATATGTCTCAGGCCAGACGCAAAGGTGAGTCCTATTTTCGGGCGGACCTGTATCTGATTGATGCCGGGCATCAGGTATTCTACCGGCTCCTCTACGGTTATAATCTTCTTTTCAGACGAATTGATCTCGGCAAGCGATGCATACAGCGTGGTAGATTTACCACTTCCCGTCGGGCCGGTGATCAGGATCATGCCGTAGGGTTTCTTAATCACCTCTTCATAAATATCGCGGATCGTCTTGTCAAAGCCAATGTCTTCAAGGGTAATGAACGAAGACGCCTTATCCAGAAGCCTCATGACAACGCTTTCGCCATAGACTGTCGGAATCGTGGATACTCTGATATCGATGTTTCTGCCGGCAGATGAGACCTTGATCCTGCCGTCCTGGGGAAGTCTTCTCTCCGCGATATTCATCTGGGAAAGGAGCTTGATCCTCGAAGAGACCGCTGAATACATACGGGCAGGGAGCGTCTCTTTTTCATAGAGCACGCCGTCAATCCGGTATCGGACGCGGACGCTGAACTCACCGGGCTCCACGTGGATGTCGCTCGCCCTGTCCCTTACCGCATTTTCAATAATAAGATTAACCAGTTGGATTATGCCCTTTTCCTGGGCAAGGTCCCTGAGATGGCTCACCTCTCCCGTAAGGTCAGCAGTCGGCAGATCGTCTTCGGCAGCACCTTCGATAAGCCTCTGCATAACCGCTGTCCTTGATCCCTGCAGCAGCTGAAGCTGCTGGAGAACGTCCGACTTCTTTGCAAGCATCACCGACAGCTCATAGTCATAGGAAGAACGCAAGGCATCCACACCCTCATTATTCGTCGGGTCACCCACCGCGATACTGAGCGTATTGTCTTGCAGCGCCAGAGGCACAATGAGATTTTTTTCGAGGAAACTGAAGGACACATGATCCAGGGGCGTCTGCTCGGGAAAATCTGCGGCATCCATAAGCGGCATCCGGAACTGGATCGACAAGGCCTTAAAGACCATTTCTTCCGCAATCCCCTGTTCGATAAGGATTTCTCCAAATCTGCGCGTATGTCCTTCCTGGGTCTGCAGCTCGATTACGCGGCTGATCAAATCCTCCGAAATGCTTCCAGATTCGAGAAGTATCTGTCCTATCTTTTTATGCATAGTTAACTCGTTGATACTCCTGTAACGTTTTCATGGATTACCTGAAGTCCTGCTCATCGAACCGCAGACCCATACCGACATATCCGCCGCGATATCTTTTGCTCATGAGATTGTCTCCGCCTGCGCTCAGAAAGAGGTTCCTGAAAAGGAAATAGCTGACACCGGCCTTAACATGGACGGTCTTTGCATTCTCCTCGTTCTTCTGAAAGTCCCAGACATCAACTGTTATTTTACCTTTATCATTGTGTAAAAAATAGTCACCACCGATACCAAAGGTATTTTCAAAGAGACCCAGTCTTACCGCGGCATTATCAAAACGCCTTCCAACCTGAGCATTGAAGCGGATCTTATTGCTGATATGTTCCTCCCTGACAATATTCCCAGGAGGTGTCGTTGTCGTTTCCCTGACAAAAGACGTTCGGGGAGAACCTCCGACCAGACCGAGAATATAAGAGGTATCCTTATCCGGCCTCAATGCAAGATCGAAAGATGCCCTGCCATCTTTTTCCCGGGTAAGATATTCAGCCTGAAACGTAATATATGCCCTGAATCGATCTACAGCTGAAAGCGTTTTACCCAGTCCCTCCGCAGTCTTGTTGATCGAATCATAGAGGCGATCATCCTTGAGCAGCTTGCCGAGCGAGCCCTGCCCTGTCTCAACCTGCTGCGCCATCTTGTCAAAAGAGTCCACCGCACTTCTGATGCCCGGCCGGTTCTCTTCAACCATGGCCTTCAGCTCCCTTGTGGCCTTGTTCAGATTCTCGATCAACTCAGGCCCGGTGCTCCTTAGGCTCGCGGAAAAATCCTTCATGTTCGCGATAGAGGCACTGAGCGGGTCACTGTTCCTGTCAACCAGTCCGTTAAGAGAAGACGTCAGGGTATTGAGATCGTCAAGAACAGTCCTGAGCTTTTGATCGTTCAGCGTAATCGTCCGGTTGAGGGTGGCAGAAATCTCCCTGAGATTGACAATAGTTTCTCCCAATGATTTCTTTGTCTGATCATCACCTAAGACTTCGTTCAGCGACTCAGTGAGCCTCGTAAAGCTCTGGGAGACATTAATCAGGTTTCTGGCAAGGTCGTCCATATCAGCAACTTCCATAACATCGGTAATGATGTCGCCGTCTTTCATGCGACCGGCTTCCGCAGAACCGATACGGATGTCGAGATATTTGTCGCCCAGAAGGCCGGCAGACCTGATCGATGCCTGGGCATTTTTATAGAGCATCACCCCAGGGTCGATCCTCAGCCTGACGCGTGCCTTTCCCTCAATGAGCCCGATCTCTTCCACAACCCCTGCGTCAACACCTGCTATCTTCACCCGCGTCTTCTCATCGAGTCCGGCAGTTGAGCTAAAGATGACATGAATCGCATAGCCCTTCTTCTTTGCCCAGTCCAGACCGCCGACCTTAAATGTCATAAACGTAAGAACAGCCAGCACGATCAGCGCAAAAGCGCCGACCTTAAGCTCTGTTGACAGTTCTTTCATTGCTCACTCCTTCCACTCTGATGGGACCCACTGCGCTGCCGGTAATAAACTGTCGCACTACCGGATCGGCCGTATTGCGTATTTCGTCCGGCGTTCCTGTCGCAATGATTTTTCCCTGATACAGCATTGAGATACTGTCTGCTATTTTATACGAACTATGTATATCATGGGTAATGGCTACGGACGTTACCTTGAGCCTCTCCCTCAGATCAACAATGAGATCATTGATCGCATCAGCCGTTATGGGATCCAGACCGGTTGTCGGCTCATCATACAGCAGGATCTCAGGATCATGGGCAATTGCCCGTGCCAGACCGACTCTCTTTTTCATGCCGCCAGAAAGCTCGGAAGGCATCAGGTTCTCGATATTCACCAGGCCGACCAGTTTCAGCTTCTCCAGAGCAATTTCCCTGATCTCCTCAGGTTTCAGCGTTCCTCTACGGGAGAGGGCAAAGCCAACATTCTCCCATACGTTCATGGAATCAAAAAGTGCTGCCATCTGAAAAAGCATGCCAAACTTTTTCCTGATCGTATACAGGTCAGCTTCTTTGAGACTTGCAATATCCAGATCATCGATTAACACCCTTCCCTTGTCAGGCTTCAGGATACCGACAATATGCTTGAGTATTACGCTTTTGCCGGAACCGCTGCCGCCGATCACAACTCTGCTTTCGCCCTTTTTCACCACAAAGCTGGTCCCGGTAAGCACCTGGTTTGAGTTGAACGCTTTATATACCTCATCCAGCCGTATCATCAGAATAACCAGCTCGACAAAAAATAGTCGGAGATTAAAATGGTCATTGACGAGAGCACAACCGCGCCGGTAGTAGCCTTGCCGACGCCTTCAGCTCCACCGCTCGTATAAAACCCCTTATAACTGCTGAGGATCGAGATGGCGCCGCCAAAAAAAAAGGCCTTGATCAGTCCATTATAAATATCAGCGCTCTCAAGATAGCTCCAGGTCTGTTTCCAGTACACGACCGAACTGGTATTGAAGAGGACTACGGTCACAAAATAACCGCCGATAATACCGATAATGTCAGCGCAGACGGTAAGCGCCGGCAGCATGATCAGTCCGGCGACAACCCTCGGCACGATAAGATACTTGACCGGATTCGTTGCCAGTGTTTCAAGGGCATCGATCTGTTCCGTGACCCGCATGGTCCCAAGCTCTGCTGCCATGGCCGCACCGGCTCTTCCCGAAACAATAAGACCGGTCAGCACAGGGCCAAGTTCCCTTGTCATGGACATTGCAACGATCGTGCCGACAAGCGTCTCTGCGCCAAAGCGCTTAAAACCCGTATAGGTCTGAAGAGCGAAGACCATGCCGGTAAATATTGCGGTAACAATGACCACCGGCACTGACCGCACGCCTACCTCGATCATCTGCCTGAATATATTCGTGAATTCAAAAGGAGGAAGCGCCAATTGCCTCAGTGTTGTCAGCAGAAGGAGAAGTATCCTGCCGGTCTCCTCGGCAACAGCAATACCCCTGCGGGACATTGATATGACGCATCTGCCGAAGCGTTCGATCAGGCGGATCAATTGAGATAAGCCTTTCGGGCCCGCGTCCCCAGTGAGGTGAGAATTTCATAGGGTATGGTATTGATCCTCCGTGCAAGCTCTGCTGCGGTGATCATCTCATTACCCTGCCGGCCAAGGATCACGACCTCGTCGCCCTCAGAAACATTGGGGATATCAGTAACATCGAGCATGGTCATATCCATGCAGACCGTTCCTGCAACCGGCACCCTGCAGCCCTGCAGCAGCATCTCTGCGTTATTTGAAAAAAGCCGGCTGTACCCGTCGGCATAACCGACCGGCACGACCGCGATACGGCTGTCCCGTTTCGTAACAAAAGTTCTTGCATAGCTCACAGGAGAAGCAGTCGGCAGGCTTCGCACAGAGAGGACCTTTGTTCTGAGACTCATCACCGGTCTGAGTCCGAAGATCTCTTCAAACGGGGAATATCCATACAGGGCAATACCAGGTCTCACCGCATCAAACAGTGCGTCAGGCAATGTCAGGACAGCAGCGCTGTTTGCCATATGGCAGCGAAGGTTCAGCCCGGTCCGTGATTGTATGGCATCTCGGAGCTCGCTGAAGATTCTTAACTGCCAGAGGGCATAGCTTCTGTCGGTGCGATCAGCTTCAGAGAAATGGCTCATGAGCCCTTCCAGCCTGATCCCCCCGATGCCGGCTATCTGAAGCGCAGTTTCAAGCGACTCCTCCGGACTGAAGCCTATTCTTCCCATACCGGTATCGATCTTCAAATGAACGGCAATGGTCGTTCCCCGCTTCCTCGCCGTATCCGCAAATACCGTGGCCATCTTCCTGTCTCTCAGAATTGGCACCAGGTTATAACTGAAGTAATCATCGGGATCCTCCTGATCAATAAATACCAGGATGGGCACCGTAATGCCTGCCTCCCTCAGGAGTTTTGCTTCATCCGTATAGGCAACCGCAAGGTGGGTTGTCCCTCCTGCGATGAGCCTTCGCGCAATCTCTACGGCACCGTGACCGTACGCATCCGCCTTAACAACGCCGATCACATCTCTTTGCCCTATCATAGTGCGGATAAGCTGCAGATTGTGCTGAAGCGCGGCAAGGTCTATCTCTGCTTCCGGCCCTCTATGCACCCTTGCTTTTCTCGTCCTCTTTTCCGGCTTCCCCCTCAACGCCTTTCTTAGGGGTCACGTCGATCTCATCAGGCTCATTCGTTGCCTTCTTGAAATTCTTAATGGCCTTTCCCATGCCGCTTGCAAGTTCGGGAAGTCTTTTCGCCCCGAAAAGAACAAGGACAATAACAAGAATAATGATAAGCTCCTGCATGCCTAATCCAAACATTGTACGCCTCCTTACATGTATTTATATCGGAAATAACTGACTGTCATCAGATCCCTCTGTTTCATCGCTCGCATTTCCTCAACAGTCCACGTCAAAAAACTATAACATATAGGCACTTATATAAACTTTGTTGAAGTATTTTTTCAAGATTTCTATCGCCTTCTTACGATCCATAGCACCTGGACTTCGGCAGGGACATTACAGGACTAAAAAACGACTGTTTCGCCAATGGCATATAAGCGCTCATCCCGAGAGAATACATTTGAATAGTCTATTAAAAAAATGCATGCAATACAAGTCAAAACTCTTCTAAGTTAAAGAATTTTTTCTTGCTCATTCCGTCAAATTCTGTTATAACAATAGCATGAAATTGGTGATTACCTGCCCTGTAGGTGATATGTGAAAATGTTAATCCGGCAAATTAGATCTTTCGGGAGCCTGTGTGATGCACTGGTGTGCATGTTGGCAATCTGCCAAAAGCCTGAAGGTGAATTTAAGGCACCCACCTATATTTTAGGCGGATCTAATTTTTCACGTACACGACAGGGCGGGTCTATTTTCACCGAACTAACTATGCTGATGACTATGGTCCTGGCGCTTTTGGTTACAAACAACAAAAAAAATCATAGAGAAAACAATGGGTTCAAGTCTTTCATTACGGGCTTTTTCATACATCCCCTGCAAACATTTTTTTCCCGGAACACTGTTTTCTCTGTACCAAAGGGCTTCTTGAGACTATAGTCCGGCTCCGGACTGTAGGAATTGGAACTATTTAAAACTGAAAAAAAAGACGCTCCGCTTGCCTGGAGGATGCAGCCTGAGGATTTCGAGGATTTTCTCGGCCAATCGCATCTGCTTGACAGGAACAAGCCGCTCAGACGCCTTATCGAGGATGATAAGATCGTATCGGTCATCTTTTATGGCCAGCCCGGCACAGGCAAAACCGCACTTGCTCATATCATTGCCCGCAAAACAAAGGCACGCTTTATTTCAATCAATGCCGTAACTGCAGGTATCAAAGACATCAGGGAAGCAGTCGATTCATCGCGCGGGCAGCGGGCGATCCTCTTTGTGGACGAGATCCACAGATTCAATAAGACACAGCAGGATGCCCTGCTCCCTCACGTTGAAAAGGGTGAGATCATACTGGTCGGCGCATCGACACAGAACCCCTTCTTCTCCTTGGTCCCTGCCCTTTCCTCACGGTCGCTCATCTTCCCGTTTAAACCCATTCCAGAAGAAGAACTGAAAAAGCTCCTCTACCGGGCAATCTCCGACAAGAAGGGGCTAGGAGAATATGATATATCGCTTCAGCAGGAGGCTGCTGATTATATCGCCTCGGTGAGTAATGGCGATGCCCGAAAGGCGCTGAATATCCTTGAGCTTGCTTTCCTTTCATCACATGAGAGCGGCACAGACAAAGCGGTAATTACGCTGGCACAGGTAAAGGAAGTCACGCAGAACAGGTCGATCTATTACGATGAAGATGAGCATTATAACATCATATCCGCATTCATTAAGAGTATGCGCGGCTCTGACCCTGATGCTACGGTCTACTGGATGGCAAAGATGCTTGAAGCAGGAGAAGACCCCCTCTTTATCGCGCGCAGGATTGTTATCTGTGCAGCCGAAGATGTTGGCAATGCAGACCCGCAGGCACTCGTTGTAGCAGTCTCAGCGCTTCATGCCTTCGAAAAAATCGGACTTCCGGAAGGAAGGATACCTCTTGCCATGGCAGCCCTTTATACTGCCACTGCACCCAAGAGCAATGCCTCGTATGTTGCGATCGACAATGCCATAGAAGCGGTCAGAAATGAGCCTGCCCGGGAAGTGCCGGACCACCTCAAAGATTCAAGCTACAAGAATGCCAGGAAACTTGGCGCCGGTGTCGGTTATCGTTATCCCCATAGTTTTGCAGGGCATTACGTAAAGCAGATCTATATGCCTGATCAGAAGACGTTTTACACCCCCTCTTCCGAGGGGTTCGAAAAAATCATACAGGAAAGACTAAATAAAAGGAGGGAAACACCTGATGGATAGCATGTTGTATGTTGGCATCGCCATTGCCATTGGCATTACGGTTGGTCTCGTGATGAGCCTTGTGTATAAAAGCGCTTTAAAAAATCAGAAGGCTACCATTGATCTGGACAAGGGCAAGACCATTGAAATCGCACAAAAAGAAGCTGAGCATATCAGGAAAGAAGCTACTCTGGAGGCAAAGGATATTGTCTACCAGGCCAAGAGTGATGCAGAAAAAGAACTAAGGGAACGCCGTAATGAGGTAAACCAGTTAGAAAAACGCCTCCGTCAGAAGGAGGAAACACTTGACCGCAAGTTCGAGCAGAATGAAAAACGCGATCAGGAGTTGATCAAGCGTGATCGTGATTACACGACAAAAGAACGTGCGGTTCAGGAAAAAGAGACTAAGTTTACGCAACTTATCAAGGATCAGACAGAGATGCTCGAGAAGCTCTCAGGCATTTCGTCTGAGGAGGCGAAACAGGAAATACTCAGGCGGACCGAGGAGGAAGCACGCTTCGAGGTTGGAAAACTTATCAAGAAAATAGAAGACGAAGCTAAAGAAACTGCCGAAAAAAAAGCGAAAGAGATCATCGGTTTTGCCGTGCAGAGGTACGCCAGCGACTATGTTGCTGACGCTACTGTAAGCGCGGTAAGCCTGCCAAGCGATGAAATGAAGGGAAGGATCATCGGTCGTGAAGGGAGGAACATCAGGGCGCTTGAGGCAGCTACCGGCGTGGATCTCATTGTTGACGATACACCGGAGATGGTTACCCTTTCAGGGTTCGACCCGGTCCGGCGCGAGATCGCGAAGCTCTCACTTGAGCGTCTGATCGCAGACGGCAGGATCCATCCTACAAGGATCGAGGAAGTCGTTGAGAAGGTAAAGAAAGAGGTTGATGCGAACATCAGGGAAGAGGGGGAAAAGGCGGTCTTCGATCTCGGGCTCTCCGGCATCCACCCTGATCTCATCAAGACCCTCGGCAGATTAAAATACCGTACTTCTTACGGACAGAATATTCTCCAGCACTCGCGGGAGGTAGCATATCTGGCAGGCATGATGGCCGCAGAGATTGGTGCAGATCAAAAACTGGCCAAGCGCGCAGGCCTGCTGCATGATCTTGGCAAGGCAATAGACCACGATACCGAAGGCTCTCATCAGGAAATTGGTTCCAACCTGGCAAAGAAATTCGGGGAGAACTTCAAGGTCGTCAATGCCATATTCGCCCATCATGGAGATGTTGATCCTCTGACGGTTGAGGCTGCTCTGGTGGCTGCTGCAGACGCACTCTCGGCTGCCAGGCCGGGGGTCAGGCGCGAAAGCATTGAGCATTACCTGAAACGCCTTGAGGACCTTGAAAAATTGGCCCTTTCGTTCAAGGGAGTAGAAAAATGTTATGCGATTCAGGCAGGAAGAGAGATCAGGATCATTGTGAAACCGGAAGAGGTCAACGATGATATGTCCGCCCTTATCGCCCGTGACCTGTCGAAAAAAATCGAAGCCGAGATGTCCTATCCTGGACAGATCAAGGTAACGGTCATAAGAGAATCGAGACATGTTGACTATGCAAAGTAATCACTGCTGTAACGCGTTATGGGTCATGAGTAATAAGTTTGGCAAGCCTGAGACTGTTACACATCACACTTTACGCATTACGCATAACGGCTTATGAAGGTTCTCTTTATCGGAGATATTGTCGGCAAGGTCGGCAGGCAGACGGTGAGCGCCTGCCTGCCCGGCCTCGTTGACAAACATGGCATCGACCTTGTGATTGCCAATGGCGAAAATGTTGCGGCAGGTTTCGGCCTCACAGAAAGCCTGGTAAAGGACCTTTTCAGGATGGGCGTGCATGTCATAACCACGGGCAATCACGTCTGGGACAAGAAAGATTTTGTTGGGTATATTTCAAAAGAGAACCGGGTCATACGGCCTGCCAACTTTGCGCCAGGCGTTCCGGGATACGGCAGCGTTGTATACAGTCTGTCTGATGGCACCAAGGTTGGCGTGTTAAATCTTTCCGGCAGGATTTTCATGACACCGCTGGACTGCCCTTTTCGTACGGCTCAGACAGAGATTGAGACACTGCAGAAAGATACAAAGATCATCATTGTCGATCTCCATGCAGAGGCAACCTCGGAAAAGGTCGCATTTGGTTATTTTGTGGACGGAAAGGTGAGCGCGGTCATCGGAACCCATACGCATGTGCAGACAGCGGACGAAAAGATCCTTTCAAACGGCACTGCCTATATTACCGATGTCGGCATGACCGGCCCTGCTTATTCTGTGATCGGCATTGATGTGGACCAGATCATCCGGAGATTTCTGACCGGTATGCCGGACAGGTTCGAGACAGCCCAGGGTCCGGGAATTCTTTCGGCAGTGGTGATCGATATCGATAAGGATTCAGGAAAAGCAACCGGCATACAGAGGGTAATGCTCAATTATCCGTAACGCTTCCTTCGTATTTCAACTGCAGATCGGAGGGGCCTCGGCACGATTAACTTCAGATTCCATCTCTTTCGAAACATCCTCGATAATTGCAGAAATAACCTTCAGTGCCTCCTGTGCCGCAGATTCATCGACCTTCTGGAGCGCAAACCCTGCATGCACCAGCACATAGTCTCCTATCTCAACTTCTTCGGCCATCAGCATAAGATTAATTTCCCTGCGGGCACCGTATACATCGACAACAGCCCTGAACTGGTCTTTCTCGATAATCTTCGACGGTATGGCGAGGCACATGATCTATTATACCCTACATTTTCCCCCAGACGCTCTCTGTCCGGGAAATCTCATGCGGCGCACGCGGCACTACATCGCACCCCAAGCGTTTCAATTCATCAACAACAACCTCTACCAGATGGGCCATGCTCGCCCTCACCACGTCTGACAGACCTATCACCATAACGATCTCCTTCGGTTCGATGCCAAAGAGCACCATCTTCTTCGGTATCTCATCCGTAAGGGTTGCGGCAGCCAGAAGATCGGAGATGCCGAGCTGATGAGGTGAAATCCTTGTCAGAAACTGAGCAGGCACGTCCTCTCCTTCGACCCTCAGCACCGTGCCGGGAGGGTTGCCGCTCTTGATGGCGTCAATGATAATCAGGTAGTCTTTGCCGGAAATATAGGAGAGAAGCTCGATCCCTGAAGTGCCGCCATCGAGTATCTCGACATTCTCCGGAAACCGGTAACGCTTCTCTAACTCTTCTACTGCCCGGATACCGATGCCTTCATCCATCATCAGGATGCTGCCCACTCCCATGACAAGGATCCTGGGCTGCGATCCTGATGATGACAAAGGGATTTCCATCAGACGGCCTTGACCTTTACAATCTCATTACGGTTCTTGTCCAGCACATGGATCGCACAGGCAAGGCAAGGGTCAAAGGAATGGATCGTCCTGAGAACCTCAAGCGGCTTCTCAGGGTCTTTCACCGGAGTGCCCAGGAGCGCAGATTCATAAGGACCAAGTGCATCCTGACTGTTCCTCGGGCCTGCATTCCAAGTGGACGGCACAACTGCCTGATAATTCTTGATCTTGCCGTTTTCGATCACAATCCAATGCGATAGAATGCCTCTTGGGGCTTCATGATAGCCAAAACCTTTCTGAATGCCTGAAGGGAAGGTCGGGACATTAAAAGTCTTGGTGTCACCCTTTGCGATGTTTTCGATAAGGGCATTCCATTGGTCCTTCAGCGTATCATAGAGTACTGCGCAACGGATCGAGCGGGCGCCGATCCTGCCGATCGTCGAATGGAGCGCTCCCACACCGACCTTTGTTCCGGCCAGCGCACTGATCGTATCAAGCATCTTTACAGTATATTTCTTGGTCGGCTCATGGCCTGCGGCAAACATGCAGAGAACATTCGCAAGCGGTCCGACCTGGGCAGGCTTTCCCATAAAAGTCGGCGACTTGACCCACGAGTATTTCCCCTTATCCTGGAAGTCTGTATATTTCGGAACCGTCTCTCCATCCCATGGGTGCTTGTCCCAGTCACCGTCATACCAGGAGTGCTTGATGCTCTCCTTCACGTTATCCTTGAAGAAGGCATCGTTATAGCTCGTGATGGCCTTGAACTTCGTTATATCGCCGTCCGGTATATAGCCGCCGGGAAGCGCAAACTTTGTGCCCTTTGTATCCATCGGCATATCAGGAGCAGACAGATAATTGGTCACACCCTTTCCGTGTCCGGTCCAATCAGCATAAAACGCCGCAACCGCAGCAGTGTCAACAAGGAGGACGTTTTCGACAAAGTCGCCGACCTTGTCGATAAGGGTCTTAATGTAGTAGAGCCGCTCCATGTTCAGCGTTGACTGGCTGTCAAGGTTAATCGGGTTGGATACACCGCCGACCGCCATGTTCTGGATGTGCGGAGTCTTAGATCCAAGAATCGCCACGACCTTATTAATCTCCCGTTGGTATTCCAGCGCCTGCAGGTAATGATGGGCTGCAAGCATATTCACCTCAGGAGCAAGCTTCATCGCAGGATGGCCCCAGTAGCCGCTGCCGTATATGCCAAGCTGACCGGAACCGATAAAGGTCTTGAGCCTGTCCTGAGAAGCTTTTACCGCATCGTAGCTGTTGCCGGTCCAGGGTGAAAGTTTTTGCCCCAGGTTTGCTACGGCCCGTGCGTCCGCCTTGAGCGCAGATACAATGTCTACCCAGTCAAGCGCTGCAAGGTGATAAAAATGGACAATATGGTCATGGGTGGCGTGGGCGCCCATCATAAGGTTTCTGATAAACTGGGCGTTAAGCGGCACCTCCATCTGGAGTGCATTTTCGACCGAACGCACTGAAGCCAGTGCGTGAACGGTCGTTCAAACGCCGCAGAAGCGCTGCGTGAATATCCAGGCTTCCCGGGGGTCGCGCCCTTTCAGGATCGTCTCGATCCCCCTCCACATCTGCCCTGATGACCAGGCATTCGTGACCTTGCCGTTGTCAATCTCGCAGTCTATTCTCAGGTGGCCTTCAATCCTGGTAATAGGGTCAATGGTAATTCTTTTAGACATAGAGTCCTCCTCCTGACAGATAGTATTTTATGGATATTTGTTTATACGGGGATTTCATTCAGTGCTCGGTTTCCGGGAAAAGATTCAGATATTTCACCGAGAACTTGAAGCCGACGAATGCAAAGGCAATCATTGCGGCCGTGAGAACGATCTCCATCAGCGAAGGGAAGTAATCCACGCCAAACCTTCCTGCATATTCTGCCAGACCGAAGATGCCGACATTCATCCGGTTAAGAAGGATGCCGACGATCACCAGTATGTTGATCGCAAAGATGCTGCTCAGTCTTGTTCTGAAGTCTCTGACTGCGAGCAATACGAGGGGCAGCAGAACACCAATCACCATCTCAAGAAGATACATATTTGCCGTAAAGCTGCCGGTCAAGGCTGCCCCTATGCCGGCGCCCGACAGCAGGTCCCAGACCTTAAGGACAAAATAGAGAGCGGCAACAACAAGAGACCCCCTCGCCAAGCCCGTCAGAATATCCATGGGTGGTTTATGTTTAAAAATCCTTGCGCTCAGGATTGTCTCAAAACTCACCATGGAAAGCCCCATCATAATTGCAGAGACGAGAAACAGATAGGGAAGTCTGCTGCTGTACCAGAGCGGCGAAAGCTTTGAGGGAATGAGCAGATAGACTGCACCGAGCGAAGACTGGTGCAGGGTTGAAAGGAGCACGCCAAACAGTACGATCGGCACCATGATCCTGTTTACAAAACGGTAGGCCCCGCTCATCTTAAATCTCTCGAAGATCATGGGGCTGGACTCTGCGGCAAGCGTTGTCGTATAGAGCACAACATGAATGGCAACGATAAACATGATCGAATTGATCTGCCACATTACCAGCGGATGCCATAAGCGGAACGACTGTCCGATATCAAAGAAAATAGATGTTGCTGCAAGAACATACCCGAAAAAAGCGTTCAGGATAGCAGCCCTTACAATGGGTTTATATTTTTTCCAGTTCAGGAGGTAAACCGCTCCGGCTATGATAAAACCGCCGGCAGCCATTGCAACGCCGCCTAACACGTCAAAGCCGATCCAGAAGCCCCACGGCCAGATATCATTAAGGTTTGTTGCAGCACCGAGCCCAAACAGCATCCGGTAAATCGCCACAACACCACCCGCTGCCATAACAAGGAGCAGTCCCAGGGTCATGGGAGTCATCATCTTAATGTCTTTATGGTTCATCGCGGTTATTCCCCCTTATCCTTGTTTCTGCCCTTGGTGATGGCCCAGGTTGCTGCACCACCAATCAGCACAGTCGCTATGACAGCCGGTATTTTAGAGATGTAGGCCCAGGTGAGGTCAGGAAGGGCCTCGTCTTTGATATTCTTGTCAAATCCGAGCATCTCAAAAGGCAGTCCGGCAAGCAGAAGATACTGCGTTCCCCCGGCTTCTTTCATGCCATAGACATGATTGATGTATTTGGAAACCGTGCGTCTGCTCTTGTTCTTCGAGTCTGCGGTCTGTACCGGAAAATCGTATTGATCACCCGTTTTAAGAGTCAGCCGATTCTGGGCCTCTTTGCGAAGATCAACCACCTTGCCGAAGATCGAGGCGCCTGTCGGGCAGAATTCACAGCAGGCAGAGTATTTCCCCTCTGCATAGCGGTGATTGCAGAGCTGGCATTTTCTGACCTGAGGAGACGCCTTGCCAAATTCGTATTTCGGTATCCTGAAAGGGCAGGCAAGCTGGCAATATCTGCAGCCGATGCATTTGTTCTCTTCATAATAGACAACGCCGTTCTTAGGGTCCTTCTGAAGAGCAGCCACCGGGCAGGCAGAAACACAGGCAGGCGTGATGCAGTGCATGCAGTGCTGTTTTACAAAAGAGTAACCGTTTTCCGCTGAGTCCTTGGTTACGGCCGTTCCGTTTTTGACAACTTTAATGATATTGAGCGTTTTCGCCGAAAGGTCATGCGGGTCGTCCCAGATCTTTTCCGGAGTAGAATATTCATAAGGAGGAGCTACCACTTCCGTACCGGAAGAGAGCGCACCTTTTGGCATGCTGTTGTAGGTCTTGCAGTTGACCATACAGGATTTGCAGCCTATGCAGAGAGTCGCATCATAAAGAATGCCGACTGCCTCGGGAGGGAGTTCCTTTGACATGGACGCATTGACCGGCATCGCCTGTGAGGCAAGCAGCATGCCGCTACCAGCTGCCGCTGTCTTGAGAAAATCTCGCCTGTTCATGCTCATGGCCTATTCCCCCTTGTCTTTTTTGTCGTCGTCCTTCTTGCCAAGACCGGACAGCAGGGCCGCTCCTGCAGCGCCTATCGCAACTCCTGCTACGCCCGCAGCAAGCGCCGTGGTCCCGGGAGCCACGCCCTCTTTACCGGGAAAGACTTCGGTAAAGATTGAAGGAGGCGTAATATACTTCGGTCTTGCAGGGGAATGAAGAGGAACGGTAAAGCCGACACCCTTTTCCGTACAGCCAAAGCAGGGATGTCCTGTACCGACCGGCCAGGCTCCAGAGCCGACGTCGTTAAAGAGCTGGACAGGGCAGTTTGCAAAGGTCTCGGGCCCCTTGCATCCGAGCTTATAAAGACAGTAGCCCTTTCTGTGGCCTTCATCACCGAACTGCAGCGCAAACCTTCCTGCATCGAAATGCGGACGGCGTTCGCAGTTTTCATGAATGATCCTGCCATAGGCAAACTTCGGTCTTGATTGATCATCAAGCTCAGGAAGTTTCTTAAAGGTCACGTAATACAGCACGGTTGAAAGAAAATTATAGGGGTTAGGCGGACAGCCGGGAATATTAACCACAGGCGTCTTTATCCCTTTGCTCTTCAGCACTTCATGCGCCGCAGTCGCCCCTGTCGGATTAGGGTCCGAGGCCGGCAACCCGCCCCATGATGAGCAGGATCCCATTGCCACAACTGCTGCAGCATCAGTGGCCATTTCAACAAGAAGAGAAAGAGCTGTTTTGCCGCCGATCTTGCAGTAAATACCGTTGTCCTTGATCGGTATGGAGCCGTCGACAACAAGGATGTATTTGCCCTTATACTCCTTCATAGCCTTCACACGCCAATCCTCAGCCTGCTTTCCCGATCCGACGAGAAGAGTTTCATGATATTCAAGCGAGATCAGTTCAAGGATAAGTTTTTCGAGTGTCGGATGGCTCGCCCTTAAGAGGGTCTCCGTACATCCTGTGCATTCCTGCGCAGAAAGCCAGAGCACGGGTGGACGCTTCTGGGTCGTGACCGCCTCAGCGATCTTCTCTCCCATCCCGATCGGAAGCCCCATGCCTACAGCCATGGTGCTGCAGAACTTCAGAAAGTCCCTGCGCGAAAAACCGCAGATCATCTCCTCTTCCTTAGCGACAAGTTCAAGTTCCTTCATTGCCTTCCCCCTTCTGTTTCTGGATGTTAAATCTGTTCTGCACCTAAGCCGTCTCGTCAGATTTTGGACCATACCAACAGAGGCGGCTAATGAATTTATTTTATAGACGCATAAGCTTGATTATTATACTACTCAAAATTCAAATTAATTCAAACTCTTTTTTGCGCTCAAATTACGAAACAAGGAAAGATGCTAATTATAAATAGATACGGACGGCCGACTCGTATATACTTATGAGAAAGAGCAGCTTCGAGGAATGCATCCTCATCAGTAGCAGGGATACCGTATTCCAAGAGAAATTATATTTTCAGGGAGGATTACAATGGCGAAAGCAACGGTTACATTCACAGGCGGCATGCAGTTTGTAGCAACGGCAGATTCAGGCCATGCAGTGGTAATGGATGCAGGACAGGAGGTCGGCGGCATCAATTCGGGGTCAAGACCTATGGAGCTCCTCCTGATGGGCATCGGGGGATGCTCGGGAATGGATATCATCTCGATACTCAGGAAAAAGAAGCAGCAGGTGACAGGACTTGAAGCACACGTCAGCGGCGTTATGGCAGACGACTACCCTCATAAATATACAGAGATCGCGATCGAGTACATCGTCACGGGAAGAAAACTATCGGAGGAGGCAGTAAAAAGAGCAGTGCAGCTTTCAATGGACAAATACTGCTCGGTCAAAGCCACGCTTGAAGGAGCGGCCAGGATCGACTTCTCTTACCGGATAGTTGAAGATTGATGAGAAAATTGTGGCAGCTGGCTATTTGGATAAGACAATTCCCGCATATCCCACAACGCTGTCATAGTCACCGCTCACTTCCCCTGACGTCATATAATTAATAAGTCTTGCGTTCCTGGCCCCAAGCAGCTGCGCCGCAATAAGCATGACCGTTGCCGGCAATACGCCGCACATGGATATCCTCTCATGCATAACCGTATCATAGAGACCGCGGGGGTCAAGACCAAGCATCTTCTCTATTGCCCTGCTGTCTTTTTGACGAGCGACCTTGTCAGAGACATAATGACTCATGTCAGAACTCGCCAGAATCGTAACCGGGTATTCCACTGCCTCAATGGCCTTTGCAATCGCTTCAGCAAGTTCACTGCAGTTATCATAGGATGCGCTCATCAATGCAATGGGAACGATAGAGACATCGCGGGAAAAATGGACAATAAAGGGCAGCTGAACCTCCAGGGAATGCTCATAGGCATGAGCCTGCGAATCATTGACTGCCAGACTCGTGCCCTTGCATATCCTGCGTGCAAGACTGCTGTCGATATTGAGACTTCCGGTAGGGACCTCCCAGGCGCCTTCATCCATGATCGAAACTGCATGGCCAAGGCCCGTGTGGTTTGGTCCCAGCATGATAAACGTCTTTGGCATCGCAATAGAGGAGTAGACCTGACCAGCTACCGTACCGGAATATATGAGTCCGGCATGCGGGACCATGATACCGACAGCACCCATTGGGGGCAGACCGGAGGAGACTAACTGCTCAACCTGCCTGCCGAGTCCGGCACGAGTACCGTCATAGAACCTGCCTGCAACTGCCGGAGTTCGACGCATTATCAGAAGGTCTCTTCCAGTTCCTGATATTCGAGATCAGTCGCATCGACAAACCGCGTACAGTAGGCAAGAAAGGTGAGATTGACCTTGTCCGTAGGACCGTTTCTCTGTTTTGCAATATCCACCACAATGCCGCCCCTGCCCTCTTTCTCCTCCTTTGCTTCGCGGTACAGAAACATGATAACGTCGGCATCCTGTTCAATGGCTCCAGACTCTCTGAGGTCGGCAAGAGTCGGATTCTTGTTGCTGCCTGTCCTGGTCTCGACTCCGCGGTTCAACTGGCTCAGGGCAATGACCGGCACCTCGAGTTCCTTTGCCAGCGCTTTAAGAGAACGCGAAATATCTGCAATCTCCTGTTCGCGCCGCTCAAATTTTCCGGTGCCTTTCATAAGCTGAAGGTAATCGATAATGATGAGGCTGAGGCCGTGCTGCTGCTTCAATCTCCGCGCCTTTGCTCTCATTTCAAGCACCGAAAGGCCGGACGAATCATCGATAAATATTTTGGACTCGGCAAGTTTACCGGCAGCATTTGTCAGTTTGTTCCAATCCTCACGCTTATTGATGAATCCCTTTCTCACCTTGTTCGAATCCACCTTTGCCTCAGAGCAGAGCATTCTCATCACCAGTTGCTCCTTCGCCATTTCAAGACTGAAAATCGCCACAGGTTCGTTCATGCCAATGCCGACGTGTTGGGCAATATTGAGGCAGAATGCGGTCTTGCCCATGCCGGGCCGCCCGCCTATAATAATCAGATCTCCCCGCTGAAAGCCGGTAGTCAGCTCGTCAATGTCCTTGAATCCTGACGGCACGCCGGTGATCGCCTCTTTCCGGTCATAAAGCCTTTCGATCGTGACGAAGGTATCGGTAATCAGGTCCTTCATGGGGTAGAAGGCGGTCTTTACCTTCCGGTCATGAAGCGTGAATATGGTCTTTTCAGCAAAATCAATCAGCTCATCAGCGTCCTGCTCGCTTTCATAGACATTCTTCGCGATATCGGTTACCGAGGTGAGAAGCCCTCTGACCAGCGCCTTTTCCTTGATGATCCTAGCATGATACCGCACATTGGCAGAGGTCGCCACGATAGAGGCGAGAGAGGAGAGATACTGCAACCCGCCTATAGCTTCAAGCTCTCCGCGGGTTTTCATGAATTCAGTCAGGGTAATGATATCGACCGGATCAGATTTTTTATGAAGATCGGTCATGGCCTGATAGATCTTTTTGTGCGAATCGCGATAGAAATCATCAGCGATAAGCATCTCAACCGCGGTGTGAAGAGCGTCATTGTCAAGCAAAATGGCGCCCAGAACAGACTGCTCTGCTTCTATACTCTGTGGAGGGACCCTGTCTTTCTGGATTTCAGAATCTCTCATTCAGAAACAACATGAATTTTTACCGGAGCAGAAACCTCTGGGTGCATCTTGACATGAACAACAAATTCTCCAATGCGCTTGATTGGTTCATCAATATGAATTTTTTTCTTGTCGATTTCAAAACCCTGGGCCACGAGAGCCTCGGCAATATCCATGCTGGTTACACTGCCGAAAAGCTTCTCTTCTTCTCCGACCTTTGCCTTGATAACAAGCGTCAGTGCCGAGAGCTTCTCCGCTGAAGCCTTGGAGGCATCCCTGATCTTGGCGGCCTTCTCCATAATGATCTTCTTATTATGCTCAAGCTCCTTTATGTTCTTGGTGCTTGCCTCAGCAGCAAGATTCTTGGGGATCAGATAGTTCCGTGCATATCCGTCTGATGCATTGACAACTTCCCCCATATGACCAAGCCCCTTCACATCATCTTTGAGAATTACTTTCATACTATTCGTCTCCTTGTCTGCTTTTTTGTATTACGATACCACAAAAATTACAAAAATTTCCCTCTCTCCCGGATAGGCAAATCCGCTTGAATTTGGGCCTTTAGATTGTTTATAATCTGCGAAACTGTCGCAGAATGCTCCACAATGAAAAGGAGGAGGAAAACTACCAAGACTATTGTTGACAGGTTTTCACCTTACGGCCAAATATAATAAATCTTTCGTAAAACAGAAAAGGAGGGTATCAAATGAAAATGACAGGCAGCAGATGGGTCAATCTTTTTATGTTGCTCATGGCTTTCGTGGCAGGACTTGGCTTTGTTGCAGGTGATGCACAGGCAACGAACGGTTATTTTGCACATGGTTACAGCATTGAGAGCAAGGCAATGGGTGGCGCTGGAGTGGCATTGCCCCAGAGTTCGCTGGATGCTTCGGTAAACCCGGCACTCATGGCCTTTGTCGGAACCCGTGCTGACATCTCTCTCAGCATTTTTAATCCAAACAGGGAATATACCGTTGAGGGAACCCCTTCGGGCTTTCCGGGAACGTTTGGCCTGACTCCCGGAACGGTCAAGAGCGACAGCAACTATTTTCTCGTTCCGGCAATGGGTGCAAACTGGGTAATGACAAATAAGTCTTCAATCGGAATTTCAGTCTTCGGCAATGGCGGTATGAATACCGACTACGACAAAAGCACATTCTACGGGTCAAAGCCTACGGGTGTAGACCTGATGCAGTTATTCATCATGCCGACCCTTTCCGTAAAGGTAACACCAAAGCACTCTCTTGGATTCAGCCCAATTATTGCGTATCAGAGGTTTGAGGAGCGCGGTCTCCAGGCCTTTGCCGCCTTTTCGAGCGATCCTGCGAACATCTCCAACAGAGGCTATGACAATGCATATGGTTTTGGCGGCAGGATCGGTTACTATGGCGAGATCATGCCCTACCTGAGCGTCGGTGCATCATTTCAGACAAAGATCTGGACGACCAAATATGGCAAATATGCCGGACTCTTTGCTGAGCAGGGTGGCTTTGACATCCCGGCCAACTGGACAATCGGCGTCGCCGTTAAACCGACACCGGCCCTGGCATTTCTCTTTGATGTTCAGAAAATCTACTACAGTGATACAAACTCAATTGGCAATCCTATGATGCCCAATTTAATGACCGCTGCCCTTGGTAATGATGGCGGAGCAGGCTTTGGCTGGCATGATATGACTGTCTATAAAGCAGGCGTGCAGTGGAAGAGCAGCAATGCATGGACATGGAGAGCAGGCTATTCCTACGGCAAACAGCCTATCCACAGTGAAGATGTCATGTTTAATATCCTTGCTCCCGGCGTCATAGAACAGCATGCAACGGTCGGCGTCACAAGAGCAATATCGAAGACGCAGGACCTCAGTTTTTCTCTTATGCATGCTTTCTCAAAGACCGTTAGCGGGCCGAATCCAATGGAAGTTCCCGGCATGCAGGAACTTCGCATAAAGATGAACCAGTGGGAAGCGACCCTCGGATACACCTGGAAGTTCTAAGCTAAGAATCTCTTTCAGGGGCTACAAAAGGGGCCTGTGCTTCAAAGCACAGGCCCCTTCTTATTTGATAGTTACCGGTACCGGGATAAAGGTAAGGATAAAGATGACAAGCGCGATAAACCCTATCGTCTTGCGCCCTGGATCAAGGGGCACCTCAGGATAAAGGATAGGCGGATGCTTTGAACCGAGAAACAGCAGCAGCACGGCCCAGACCAGCCATCCCTGGAAGAAATAGCCGAGTATGACGAGCAGGCCTATCATACATTTTGAAAGCCATCCATGCCTTTCTCCCAATATTGCATAGGCAATATGGCCGCCATCAAGCTGTCCGGCAGGGATAAGATTAAGGGAGGTAACAAAAAACCCGATCCATCCTGCAAATGCGATGGGGTGGAGGTATACTTCATAGGCATCTGGAATAGAACCTATGACGATCTTCGTCAGAGCGATAAACAGAAGGGAATCGCCCAATACCAGCATCTCACCAGACTGACGCGGCATCGCATGTATCTCAGAGTAATGCAGACCGACAACAACGGCAACGACTGAGACGAGAAAACCCGCAATAGGACCTGATGAGCCGATATCCATGAGCGCATTTTTTGTGGTTATCGCTGACCGCATTTTTATGAAGGCGCCAAGCGTCCCAAACAGGGTCGGCGCCGGGATGAAGTAGGGAAGTGAAGCCTCAATACCATGACGCCGCGACATTATGTAGTGAGAAAACTCGTGGACAAGAAGTATTGAGAGCAGGGCAAGTGAAAACGGCAGCCCCTGAAAAATATGCTGCGGTTCTTTTATGAGGTCAACACCGGCATGAATCGCACCAACCGCAAGCGTAGAGACAAACGTCAGCAAAAACAGGGCAAGATTAAGGAGAGGAGACCTCCTCATCCAACAACAGTCCCCTGAAGGTCATAGTCGAAGGCCTGATCGATTCTGACGTTAACGAACTCATGCTTCCCGACCCCGTCTCCCTTCAAAAAAACGACCCCGTCTATTTCCGGTGCCTGGGAATATATCCTGCCGATCCCGACATCACCGTCCATCTCATCCACAAGGGCCCTGAAGACCCTGCCGACAAGCATCTTGTTCCTTTCGAGAGAAATGGCAGACTGCACCTCCATGATCCTGTCGCGCCGCTTTGCCCGGATATGTTTCGGCACCTGGCCTTTCAGCGCATATGCAGCGCTTCCCTCTTCCCGTGAATAGGTGAAGACGCCCAGCCTGTCTAATTCCATGCGCCGGACAAAATCGAGCATAGATTCAAAATCCTCCTGCGTCTCCTGAGGGAACCCGGTAATCAGGGTGCTTCTGAGCGCCACATCCGGAACCATTGTCCTGATCTTCTTTATAAGCTTTTCGTAATATTGCCTGCCGCCCCCGCGCTTCATCAGGCCGAGGATCTTTTCTTCTGTATGTTGAAGCGGAATATCGAGATATTTGCAAACTTTTTTTTCTGCTGCTATCGTTTCGAGGAGTTCATCCGTAATTGCGGTCGGATAGAGATAAAGAAGGCGTATCCAGAAATCACCGCTGATCGAGGCGATATCCTTTATGAGCCGCGAAAGGTCATATTGGGCAAGGTCTTTGCCATAGGACGTGATGTCCTGGGCCACGATGATGAGCTCACGCCGCCCTGCCCTGATAAGCGCTTCCGCCTCTTTCAGAATATCCTCGGGCGCGCTGCTATGGAAACCGCCCCGGATATCGGGGATTACACAGTAAGAGCAACCCCTGTCGCAGCCTTCCGCTATCTTGAGATAGGCATATGCCGTATCAGCAAGTCGAACATCAGGTTCCGCAGAAGCCGCCGCAGGCAGAACGCTGACGCAGTAATCAACGATCTTCTCGTCATCGCCAACGCCGTACAGCACGTCGATCTCCGGGATCTCCTGTTTCAGTTCCTCCCCATATCTTTTGGCAAGGCATCCGAAGACGACAAGTTTCTTTTTCCCGGACTCTTTGGCAGCCGTCAGCCTGAGGATCTCTTCTATCGACTCCTTTTTTGCTGCATCGATGAATCCGCAGGTATTGATAAGAAGAAGGTCTGCCTGCTCAGGATCTTCGGTATAAGACAGACCCCGTGCAGCGAGCTTTTTCAGGAGGTTTTCCGAATCGACCAGGTTCTTCGGGCAGCCAAGGCTTACGAGGGATATCTTAGACACGGCTTTTCTTCACCGTTCTGTAGACAATAAAATAACTGAGCAGTGCAGAAACAGAGCCCAAAACCGTGGTACCGAGCAGAAACGGCATAAGCAGAGGCCCCATGGTATGAAGCAGTTCTTTCATCGACAGATGAGCCCAGTCAATATCCGGGATAATATGGTTCATGGCAAGGAGCTTGGCGCCTAACCATATACCAAAGGAATAGATCGGCACAATGGTCCATGGATTCGTCACATAGATACCGACAATGCTCACAAACTTGTTCAGCCTGAAGATCCATGCAACCAAAAGACCGAGCAGCGTATGAAGACCGATGAGAGGAGACATACCGATAAAAACGCCGACAGAAAATGCCAGCGCTATTCGGTGAGGCGATTCCTTAATGGTAAGGATTTGCCTGAGCTTATCCCTGAAGTGAGAAATGCCGATACCCCTTTGCAGAAATTTTTATATTTTTTTCTTTTTCGTCAACGACCGAGATACCTGAGCGCATGATTTCGCCTATACAGAAGGCCTTAACCTCTGCCTTTGCGGAAGCCGTAAAGAGAAGCTCATAATCCTCGCCGCCGCTCAAGGCAAGCTCAAGGGCAGAAATTCCCATACAGGCAGATGTTGCCTTCATTTCAGTTGAAAGAGGCAAATCCCCGGCCCGGATTCGTGCACCCACGCCGCTCTCCCTGCAGAGGCGTGAAAGATCGATCAGAAGACCGTCGCTTATATCAATCATCGCGGTAGCAATGCCGGATATTTTTCTCGGATCTCTGGCAAGCGGCATCAGATGCCTTCTCAGCAGGGGAGCTGCAACATCCCATGCCACAGGCAAGCCCTTTCTTTCGCATTTCGCAAAATCAACCGTTCGTCGCATATTCTGGAGCATCCGCAGACCGCAGGCCGAATCGCCGAGCATACCGGTCACATAGATCCTGTCTCCGACCCTCGCTCCTTTTCTCTTCAGGACTTTTTCCCCGGTCCCAACAGCAGTAAGAGAAAGCATGATCCGGTCAGCAGACGATATATCGCCGCCTATGAGACTTACACCGTAGGTCTTAAGCGCCTCTTCAATGCCATCGAAGAACTGGTCAAAAAATCCTGTGGTGCTGCTTCCCTTGGCCGAGAAGTTCAGAAGAACAGACTGGGGTATACCGCCCATCGCAAAGATATCACTGATATTTACGGATACCAGCTTAAAGCCCAATTGAAAAGGGGTGATCCAGGAAAGATCGAAATGAACTCCTTCCACCATCATGTCCGTGGTAAGCAGAATATTCTTTCCGCCCCTGATCACGGCGGCATCGTCGCCAATACCGACAGCAACGCCCCGGGCCCTCTTGCCAAAGCGCTTGCGCAGGATCTCGATAAGAGAGAGCTCTCCGGCCCGAGACAATTTCATGATAGAGAAATCAGGATTTTTTCTTGGCCTTAAGCGCCGCTTTCAACACCTGATCCATTGTCTCTGCAAAGATGAACTCCATATCCTTCTTGATATACTTCGGGATATCTTCAAGATCTTTTTTGTTCCGCTTCGGCAGTATGATCTTCCTGATGCCCATGCGTTTGGCTGCCAGGGTCTTTTCTTTCAAACCGCCGATCGGCAGCACCCTGCCCCTGAGCGTTACCTCTCCGGTCATCGCAATGTTCTTGTTTACCGGCCTGCCGTTAAAGACCGAGGCGATGGCCGTGGCTATCGTGATGCCGGCAGACGGACCGTCCTTTGGAATTGCGCCTGCAGGAACATGGATATGGACATCGGTCTTTGAAAAGATGTCGTCCTTGATGCCGAGTGTTTTTGCCGTAGATCTGACGTAGCTGAGCGCTGCCTGGGCAGATTCCTTCATGACGTCGCCCAACTGTCCGGTAAGGGTCAGATTGCCCCTGCCCTTCATGGTCGTGGCTTCAATATAGATGATATCGCCGCCGGCTTCTGTCCAGGCAAGGCCTGTAGAGACGCCGACTTCATCCTTCTCCATCTCCTCTTCTGGCAGAAATTTTGGCACCCCAAGGAACCCCTGAAGATTCTTTGCCGTTATCATAAACTTCTTCTCTTTGCCTTCAGCGATCCGCTTTGCCACCTTTCTGCAAAGGTTTGCGATCTCCCGCTCAAGATTGCGGACGCCCGCCTCGCGGGTATACTGCGAGATAAGCAGATTCAGCGCCTGGTCCGTGATCGAGAGTATCGCAGCGGTAAGTCCGTGCTCTTCAAGCTGCTTTGGCAGGAGATACTTCTTTGCAATGCCAAGCTTCTCTTCCGTGGTATACCCGGAGAGATATATGATCTCCATCCTGTCTCTGAGCGGACCCGGTATGGTGTCGGCAAGGTTGCCCGTTGTGATGAACATGACATTGCTCAAATCAAAAGGCACTGACAGGTAATGGTCGGCAAAGGCGAAGTTCTGCTCGGGATCCAGCACCTCAAGCAGCGCTGATGAGGGATCTCCGCGGTAATCATTGCCGATCTTGTCGATCTCATCAAGCATAAAGACCGGATTATTCGTGCCTGCTGTCTTGATACCCTGAATGATCCTGCCGGGCAGCGCACCGACATAGGTACGCCTGTGGCCCCGGATCTCAGCCTCATCCCGAACGCCGCCAAGAGACATGCGGACAAACTCTCTGCCTAACGAACGTGCAATAGACCGGCCCAATGACGTCTTGCCTACTCCAGGAGGTCCGATAAAGCAGATGATCGGTCCTTTCATCTTCTCTTTAAGTTTTCGCACACTCAGATATTCGAGGATACGCTCCTTCACCTTTTCGAGGTCATAATGATCATCATTGAGCACCTTTTTCGCTGCCTTGATGTCGAGATTATCCTTGGTGCTCGTTGACCATGGGACCTCCACAAGCCAGTCGAGATAGGTCCGGATCGTTCCGGCTTCTGCGCTGTCCGGATGCATCTTCTCCAGCCTTTTCAGCTGCTTTTCCGCTTCTTTCAATACTTTTTCAGGCATCTTGGCCTCTTCCATTTTTTGCCTGAACTCCCTGATCTCTTCAGCCCGCTCGTCAATATCGCCGAGTTCCTTCTGGATAGCCTTGAGCTGCTCCCGTAAAAAGTATTCACGCTGGGTCTTATCGATCTCTCCGCGCGCCTCTGACTGAATTTTCTGCTGCACGATCAGGAGTTCTATCTCATGACCGAGGATATCGCTTACCCGTTTCAGTTTCTTCACCGGGTCGGTGAGTTCGAGTATTTCCTGGGCCTGCTCTGTCTTCAGTCCAAGATTGGATGCCACAAGATCTGCGAGCCTTCCGGGTTCATCAAGGTTCTCGATAACGACCATAATGTCAGGGAGTATGGTTTTGCCATACGATACTGCCTTATCGAGCTGCTCCTTGACTGTTCTGATCTGGGCCTCTTCCTCGATCGTGACCGCTGCCGGTTTCGCATCTTCTATCTTGGCAATCTCTGCCTCCAGATATGGCGTTGCCCGCAAAAACTTCTTAACCCTGGCCTTTGACAGACCCTGCACCAGGATCTTCACCCTGCCGTCCGGCAGCTTAAGCATCCTCATGATCATGCCGACCGTGCCGTTTTCATACAGGTCAGCAGCAGCGGGGTTTTCAATGCTCATGTCTCTCTGCGTAAGCAGAAGGATCATCCGGTTTTCCGCAAGGGCCTGTTCGATTGCCTTAATGGACATTTCCCTGCCGACAAATAGCGGGATGATCATGTAGGGGAAAACCACGATATCTCTGACCGGCAGCACCGGAATGATTTCAGGGATCTCGGTCTCTTTATCGTTATCTTTTTCTTTCTCTGCCATTGCTTCTCCTTATGCGTTCCTTGAATTAATGTTTCAGCTTTCTGGCAACTTCCAGCAGATATTTTCTAAAATCCTTTGCAAGCTCCTTATTCTTGAGGGCGAAGTCCACCGTAGCTTTGAGATAGCCAAGTTTATCGCCCGCATCATACCTCTTACCCTCAAATAGATACCCATATACAGGCCTCTTCTGAAGCAGCACATTGATCGCGTCTGTCAGCTGGATCTCTCCGCCCTTGCCGGGCTTCGCCTTCGCGAGGATATCGAAGATGTCAGGGGTAAGGATGTATCTCCCGATAATGGCCATATGGGACGGTGCGTTTTCAGGATCAGGCTTTTCAACAAGACTGTTGATCCTGAAGACATTGTCCCACTCCTTCACCCCGCCGATAATGCCATACCGATTGACCTCGTGGGTTGGAACCCTTTCAAGCGCCAGGATCGGGCTCTTCAGCTTACGGTATAATTTGATCATATCATGGAGCAGCGGCTCTTCTGTCGGGATAATGTCATCACTCAGGATGACGGCAAAAGGCTCGTCCTTTACAAAAGGCTTGGCGCAGAGGATCGCATGTCCGAGGCCGAGCGCATAGCCCTGCCTGATATAGGCAATGTTGATCTCACTCAGCCGGTTGATCTCCTCAAGCAGCTTCTCCTTGCCGCTCTTCTTCAGCTTATCCTCAAGCTCAAAGGCATAGTCGAAATGGTCCTCAATATTCCTCTTATGCTTGCCGGTGATGATAATAAACTCGGAGATATCACAGGCTATCGCCTCTTCAATGCCGTATTGAATCATCGGCTTGTCCACGATAGGCAGCATCTCCTTGGGAGATGCCTTGGTCGCAGGAAGAAACCGCGTCCCGAGACCGGCAGCAGGGAAAATAGCCTTTTTTATATCATCAGACATCTCTATACCTCATAAACAAATTTCGTTATTATACCATATATTAACAGGGGGATTTGACTACGATCTCATGAGAACTACCCTCCATTGAGGCAAGAGTCATCCGTATACTTAACCCATATGAAGTGCTCCTTGTCACGGGCTGTATCACGATAAAGATGGTGGAATAGAAGACCTGACTTGCGCAGGGACAATATCAAGCCACAATTAACATTATAATGGCACTGTTATTTTTGACAGTAGAGTCATTTTGGCAGTGGCAATCAGGATCGGACTTGAAAAATATTACACCGTATCCACCCTTGACATTTCGGTCAGCTAATCTCCTCTGCTAATATAGCGGATGTCCAATTCAGACAGGGAAGAACTGTTAGGCCTTATACAGGCCTTCTCTCCCGGAGCTATCTACACGATCGCGCCAAAGCAATATGTGGTAAGGGGCTTTGACTATTACCGGCAGGACAGGTTGGTCGAATTTGCATGGACACCCGACCGACCTGTCCTGATTGCAACCGTAAAGGGAACCTGGACCTACCATGTCACTATCAGGGTCCAGGGCAAACGCCTTTCCTTCAGCTGCGGCTGCCCTGCATGGTCTTATCATTCAAACTGCAAGCATGTTATATGCAGCATAATAACGATCGCAAACCTGCTCGATCCCTCTGCGTTCAAGATCGTCAACCGCGATGAGTCCCGCAGGCAAGGGCTCCTGAGAGAACTGTTTGGTGAGCCAGCGCTCTCTGCTGTTTCTGTTACCAAAAACGGAAACCATGAATTACCCGCCCCTGAAGTTATGGAATATTCCATCGTTATTCATAAGGACCGCCAGATAATCGATATACAGATCAGGCTCAATGGCAAAAGATTAACGCATTATCACAGCGCCTGTCCCCATGAACTGAGACAGTTTGTGCATCCTCAGCCCTCCTATCCGTATATGAGCAGAATGTTCGCTTTTGAGCATTACCTTAATCGCTACGGCAACAAGCATCCGTTTATGCTTGAAACTGAAAACGGAGAAACGCGGATACAATTCGATGAGGTTAAACATTACCGCACATGCACCTGTTTCGACGCCTATCCCGGTCAGGTAACAATAAGCAAGCTCTGCTTTTATGAAGACAGAGAAATCGGAGCAGCGAACATTGCCGGTGATTATGTCTTTGACCTTGATGCCGGCACATTCAGCGTTATCAGAGACAGAAGCGGCTGGCAGCTCTGGAATGAGTGCAATGACATCTTTCATCCCTACGGCTCCTTCGCAGAAGAGCCGGAAGATGTTTCACGATAAGGGCCGAATGTCTCGTTGAAGGCATGCCGACAGCCCCGGTCATTAAACTCTTCAGGATGCTGACCCCAACAGGAAACGGGCTTTCTCCTGCCTTGCGCGTTCATAAGAGGAGAAGAGCTCTCTGCCAGGCCTTCTTTGATATGCTTGGAGCTGAAACAAAGGCAGCAGCCGAAGGTGTAATCAAGAAGACCCTTTCAAATGGGGACTTTGGCCGGTACAGGATAATGAAAGAGGCACGGCAGGCACTGAAAGCCTGCTTTACTATCTTTAACCATGAGGAGCGTCAGCTGCTTCTTCAGAATAACAGATGGCTGTCTGTTGATCTGAACAAAGAAAGAGAGCTTTCCCTGTATCGAATCCCTTATGAAATATTCGGCTGGGAAATCTTCAAGGATATGCAGCAGCACGACCTCATGACCGTTGCAGCTGACGAGATGAGCAGAAATCTTTCCCTTCTTTACGATCGATTAACAATAGAAGGAATTGATCTTTATTATGAGCATAAGCCGGTCAAGACGACCTCCTGGGACTTTGCCTTCGATGCGGTGAGGCCTTCAAACCTCGACTGGTTCGAGATCAGACCCGAGATACGGTGCGACGGAAGGCTGATCGATGAAGAGACCTGGCAGAGGATACTCGCAGGCAGGGGTATGAGCGAACAGGACGACTGTGTCCGGATCCTTGATGCCAATTCACAGAAAGTGCTGTCCATGATTTCTGATATCTGCAGGCCTGATAAAAAAGACAAAAGACTACGCAGGGAAGTGGTACAGGTGCCACGCCTCAGGATACTTGACTGGATCATGCTCAGAAATAGCGGCGTTAAAATAAAACTGCCGCCTGAGGACGAGGAGATCATCAGCCAGCTGACCACCTTCGAAAATATCGGGGCCCGGCCACTACCCTCAGAGCTTAAGGCTAAACTGAGAAACTACCAGAAGGATGGCTATGCATGGCTTGCCTTCCTTTATGAAAGCAGATTTGGCGCCTGTCTGGCAGACGATATGGGGCTCGGAAAGACAATTCAGGCCATAAGTCTGTTAGGTGGCATAAAAGAAGGTCGCATTAACACTCAGAGATCAGATGCGCAATATCCACACCTCGTTGTATTGCCGCCGAGCCTGCTCTTTAACTGGGAGAATGAGATAACAAGGTTCTACCCAAAACTGAAGCTTGTCTTTTACGCCGGCAAGGAAAGAAGCACCTCTTTTGAGGGCTACGATGTTGTGCTCACCACCTATGGTCTGGTAAGGAGGGATATCGAGAGACTGAGGGAGATCCGCTTTGATGTCATTATCTTTGACGAGGCCCAGGCTATCAAGAATATCCATGCTGATGTCACCGGAGCGGTCAGGCAGTTGAAGTGCAATTTCAAGCTTGCAATGACCGGCACACCGGTCGAAAACCATATAGGAGAATATTATTCGATCGTCGACCTCGCTGTTCCCGGGCTGCTTGGTGAATACGAGGAGTTCAGGCCCCTGATCAAACAGGAGAGCTCCCCTTCCCTTAACAGGATTATAAGACGAACAAGGCCGTTTGTACTGAGGAGAACCAAAGAGAAGATACTGAAGGAGCTGCCGCCCAAGACAGAGACCGACATATATCTCGATCTCACCGAAAAACAGAAGGCACTCTATAAAAGAACGGTCTCAGAGATCAGGCAGACCATAGATGAGGCTTACAGAACAAAAACCGGACAACAGGCCCAGATCGTTGCACTGACAGCTATACTGAAGCTCAGGCAGCTCTGCATATCACCGCAGCTGCTCTCCCCTGAAATAAAGGAGTCTTCCCCAAAGACCGTATTCCTTATTGAAAGCCTCAGGGAACTTCTGGAGGAAAATCACAGCGCTCTGGTCTTTTCGCAGTTTACGTCCTTTCTTGATCTCCTTGAACCGGATCTCCGGAAACACAATATAAATTTCCTGAGGCTCGACGGCTCCACCCAGGTGAAGAAAAGAAAAAAGCTGATAGAGACATTCCAGGGTGGTGATGGCCCGTCGGTCTTTCTCCTGAGCCTGAAGGCAGGAGGACAGGGATTGAACCTGACCAGGGCATCCTATGTCTTTCATCTCGACCCGTGGTGGAACCCTGCGGTAGAAAACCAGGCATCTGACAGGGCACACCGCATAGGCCAGAAGAAAAAAGTCACCATCACGCGTATCCTGATGCGCCATACCATTGAGGAAAAGATGATGGCTCTCAAAAAAAAGAAGCTTGAGCTCTACAAAGCGGTCATGGAGGAGTCAGGAATGGGGAAGAAAGGCTTCTCCATAACACGAGAGGACTTTAATTACCTGCTCGGCTGACCTGCTTCATGCGCTACACTGGCAGGGTAGATTAAACCCCGCCGAATATATGGAGGTTGAAAAAGATGACAACGACAAATTGCGGGGTAACACCTGTAACGTGGCTCCTTGTTTTAATCTGTAGTATTGTCAGTCTATGCATGATCATGCCGGCATCTGCATTTGACGGACCGCTGAGGGTAAAGAACCAATTCCCGCTGTTTATGCATCTTGATTCCCCCTGTTTTGAGTCAGCAGCCACGGTCAATTCTTTTTCCACAACTCTTTTTTATTCGAGTGTTTTCATGAATAGACAGTCAGCACAGTGGAAGGCCCAGCTTGATATGGAGATAGCAGAATTGAACCTCAGATATACAAGACAGATCAGCAATCTTGTTGAGCTCGGGGTGGAAGTCCCTATCCTTGCCCTTACGAGCGGATTCATGGATCCATTTCTCAATACGTTCCACAGCACCTTCGGATTTGCGGATTATGGAAGGCAGAGCAGACCTGGTAATTCTTTCCTGTATCAGGTGCAGCGCAGGGGGAGTGTGATTATCAGGGGTGAGGATAACGGGATTGGACTTGGTGACATAAAACTCTCTGCCAAAAAGCTTCTTTTTGATAAGGATCCGCTGATAAGCATTAAGGCAGATGTCGAACTTCCGACGGGTGCCGCATCAAAGGGATACGGAAGCGGCAGTCTGGATGGCGGGTTGTCTGTATTGATCGACAAACGGCTGGGTGAAAATATCATCTCCTATTACAACATGGGGGTCATCTTCCCCGGAAGACTGAAGGCAGTGGAGCCAATCCACATCAACACCTCGGGTTATGGAGGCGTGGGGCTTGAAGCCCTGATATATCAGAAATTCAGCCTGCTCGGACAAGTTATGGTTCAAACATCGCCGTTCCCAAAGACCGGTATCGGTACTATAGACAGGACAAGTGTCCTTTTTACGCTGGGCGGCAGATACGTAAAGGGAAAAGAACATTTTGAGTTTTCTTTCACCGAGGACCCCAATACTGCGGGCGCCGCGGACGTTACAATTACCCTATCCTACAAAACATATTTCTAAAGAAAGCGGCGAAGGAAATGGTGCAACCCATTAAAATATGGTACCGAAGACCGGACTCGAACCGGTACGAGGTTGCCCCCGAGGGATTTTAAGTCCCTTGTGTCTGCCAATTCCACCACTCCGGCAAAGCAGGAAGGAAAGTCTGTAATGCTATCACAAAAAACAACGGGGTGTCAAAATGGATCGCATACGAAAAAGGCCGTATTTCGCAGGCATTTGAAGAACGTTTTTGCAGTTCAGACCGTTACGTTTTTGATCGTTATCCTGATAATGCCGCCCTCTTCACTGATGCCGACCAATTCCAGTTTCAGCCTTTGTACAAGATGAATAATATCGGATTTTGCGGCATCATTGGCGCTGACTTCCAGCAATTGGCCGGACTGCATTCCATCAATCGCCTTCCTGGTTTTCAGAACCGGCAGGGGACAGATCAGGCTCGTCGTATCAAGCAGAAGATCAGGCATTACCGTTGCCACGATAGCTTCAGATCAGCGCTCTTCTTTCAGGAGCTTGTATTCAACGCTGTCGACGATTGCCTGGTAAGACGCCTCAATGATATTTTCAGAAACACCGACCGTGCCCCAGCGGTTGTCCTTATCGCCCGATTCGACCAGAACGCGGACCCTGGCAGTGGTGCCCTTTCCTGCAGTAAGTACGCGGACCTTGTAGTCAAGCAGCTTCACATCCCTGAGCGTGGGATAGAACTTCTCGAGCGCCTTGCGAAGCGCGTTGTCAAGGGCATTGACCGGTCCCTTGCCTGTAGCAGCAGTATGTTCAATATGGCCGCTCACCTTCACCATGATCGTCGCCTCGCTCAACGGCTCTTCACCTTCTTTTCTTTTTTCAATAATGACCCTGAAGCCGATAAGGTCGAAGAACCGCTTGTGCAGACCGAGAGCCTTCTTCATGAGCAGTTCAAAAGAAGCTTCAGCGCCCTCGAACTGAAAACCCTGGCTTTCAAGTTCCTTAAGCTGTGTAATAATGTCCTGGAGCTGCGTTGATTCATTGGTGAGGCTGATGCCGCATTCTTCGGCCTTTCGCAGGATATTGGCCCGTCCGGCAAGATCAGAGATAAGGATGCGCTGCGAGTTGCCGACCAGTTCAGGCCTGATATGTTCATACGTCTCGGGCCTCTTCCGGATGGCGCTCACATGCATGCCTGCCTTATGCGCAAACGCACTGTCACCGGTGTACGGCTGACGTTTGAAATGCCTGAGATTGGAGATCTCAGTCACAAACCGCGACACGTCCCGAAGCTTTGTGAGCTGTTTGTCACTGATACAGCTTAGGCCGAGCTTCACCTGCAGGTTCGGAATGATCGAGATAAGGTTTGCATTTCCGCACCGCTCTCCAAGACCGTTAATGGTGCCCTGCACCTGGTTCACACCTTCTTCAACAGAAACGATCGTGTTTGCAACTGCGCAGTCACTGTCATTATGCACATGGATACCCAGAGGCGCAGTGAAATGCTTTTTCATCTTTCTGACGATCTCCGTGACGAGCGAAGGCGTACAACCGCCGTTCGTATCGCAGAGCACCAGGCAGTCTGCGCCTGCTTCCTGCGCAGCCTCAAGACATTTGAGCGCATAATCAGGGTTATGCCGGTAACCGTCAAAAAAATGCTCTGCGTCAAAGAAGACCTTGTCAGCATGTCGTTTCAGATAGGCCACAGAATCGAAAATTATATCCAGGTTCTCTTTAAGCGGAACTTTCAATGCCTCTCTGACATGGAAGTCCCAGGTCTTTCCGAAAATGGTTATCACCGGGGTCTTTGCATCCAGAAGGGCCTTGAGTGTCTCATCTTTTGATGCTCTTTTCTTCGGCCGGTGCGTGCTTCCAAAGGCAACCAGCTTTGCATTGACAAGTTTCAGTTTCGCCGCTTTTTTAAAATAATCGATGTCACGCGGATTCGAGCCTGGATACCCGCCCTCGATGAAATGAACACCAAGATCATCGAGCCTCTCGGTTATCCTGAGCTTGTCCTCTAAAGAAAAAGAGATGTCCTCCGACTGGGCGCCGTCTCTCAAGGTGGTATCGTAAATTTCTATTGTTCGCATGATCTTAGTTTTCATCTTAGTATTCTTTCATGAGGCAAATGGATGGAAAGGGTTTATGCTGCCAGGCCAAACGCCTCGTGAAGCACCCTGACTGCGAGCTCGGTATATTTGAGGTCTATCACACAGGAAACCTTGATTTCGGACGTGCTTATCATGGCGATATTGATATTATTGGCAGCAAACGTCTGAAACATCTTTGAGGCCACACCGGAATGGGTCCTCATGCCGACGCCGATGACAGAGATCTTGCTGATGTCATCCCTCGTGTCAACGCGTTCTGCTCCCAGCTCATTTGCAATCGCTTCTGAAACTTCAAGCGCCTTGCGTGTATCGGTCTTGGGGACCGTGAAAGAAATATCGGCAAACTTTCCATCGCTGCTGACATTCTGCACGATCATGTCGACCACAATATTTGATGCGGCAATAGCTTCAAACAGTTTTGCGGCAATTCCAGGCTTATCAGGCACATTGACGATCGTGATCTTTGCCTGATTCTTATCATAGGCTATGCCCGAAACAAAAACATTTTCCATATCCCTATCCTCCTCAACAACCAATGTTCCCGGATTATCATTAAAGCTGGACCTGACAACAACTGGCACCTTGTATTTCATCGCAAACTCGACCGAGCGCGTCTGCAGGACTTTTGCGCCGAGACTCGCAAGCTCAAGCATCTCTTCATAAGATATCTTATCGAGCTTCCGCGCCTCAGGTACGATGTTGGGGTCAGTGGTGTACACGCCGTCAACATCCGTATAGATCTCGCAAAGATCTGCATGGATAGCAGAAGCAATCGCGACAGCAGAAAGGTCCGAACCACCCCTGCCGAGGGTTGTGACGTCCTCAGTCGGCGTTATGCCCTGAAACCCGGCGATAACCACAACAAAACCCTCATCAAGCGCCTGCCTGATCCGGTCTCCGTTAATACGCTCGATCTTCGCCTTCGTATGGACTGCGTCTGTGACAATGCCGGCCTGACGACCGGTAAATGACTTTGCCTTATGGCCCAGTGCATCAATCGCCATTGCGGTAAGCGCACTGGTGACACGTTCACCAGATGACAGGAGCATATCCATTTCGCGCTCTGCCGGAGCCGCCGATATCTGATTGGCAAGACCGATCAGCTTGTCTGTCTCACCGGACATTGCCGATACGACGACAACCACCTGGTTGCCCCCCTTGACCGTCTTTGCAACGCGGTTGGCCACATTCGATATCCGCTCTACGTTACCGACTGAAGTGCCGCCATACTTCTGAACTATAAGTGCCACTCTCTCCTCCACCTACCCCTTTATAAAATAATCCATCAGTTTGTGCCCTTCCTCAAAAACCATAATGTCATCTCTATCGGTAATTGTTTCGTCATAGCCGGAGACGGCATTGATCTTCTGCTGCCGGCTGTCATAAATCATGAAAGGAACCGGTTCCGCGGAATGGGTCCTGAGCGCAACAGGAGTTGCATGGTCAGGAAGCACGATAATCCGGTATTCCGGGAAGACCTTCATGCCGGCCAATACACCGCCCACGATATAGGTATCAAAATCCTCGATCGCCTGGAGCTTGTCTTTGCAGCTGCCGGAGTGGCCGGCCTCATCAGGCGCCTCGACATGGAGATATACAAAATCGACGTCTTTCAGCGCCTCGATCGTTGCCTCGGTCTTTCCCTGATAATTCGTATCAAGATAGCCGGTCATGCCGGGGACCTTCAGGATATCGAATCCCGCATAGATACCAAGCCCCTTTGTCAGATCGACCGCAGAGACAAGAGCTCCGCGTATGCCGTATTTTTCATGAAAGGTCGGCATCTGGGGCCGCCTGCCCTGCCCCCAGAGCCAGACGCTGTTTGCCGGGTTCTTTCCGGCCCTGATCCTGCTCCTGTTGACAGGATGGCTTTCAAGGATATCAACAGAATCCATCATGATCTTCCTGATCACCTCTTCACCGTTGCCGACAGGGAGATAATCGATAATTTCTCTGCCCAGAATGTCATGGGGAGGGACACATTCAATATCCGTCGACCCATCAGCCCAGACCATCAGATGCCGGTAACTGACCCCCGGATAGAATGAGAGCGCCCCGGTGCCAAGCTGACTGCTCACATCCCTGATCAATTCTGCCGCTTCCTCAGAAGATATATGGCCGCTGCTGTAATCTTCCATTACAGCCCTGCTCCTGTCCCTGTTGAATTTGAGCGTAACGAGATTACATCTGAAAGCAACGTCGTTATTCCCCAGTTCAACACCGATGCTTGCAGCTTCAAGCGGAGCTCTGCCGGAATAATATCGGGAGGGATCGTATCCGAGAATGCTCAGATTAGCTACATCAGAGCCGGGGTGCATGCCTTCAGGAACTGTTCTTACCTTCCCAAGGATGCTTGTTGCGGCAAGCCGGTCCATATTGGGCGTAGAGGCCTTCTGAAGCGGCGTTTTTCCGCCGAGCTCCTCCAGGGGCCTGTCAGCCATGCCGTCTCCAACGATCACAATATATTTCACAAAAACTCCTTACAATGCAGGGGAAAGTCAGAAACCAATGCATTACTGCCCATCGACCCTGGCCGATAGTGCCTATTCGATTACGTCGCCCTCTACCATCTCAACTTCAATTCCTTTTCCCTTCAGAAACGCGATGCCCTTATCGAGGTTATCATCATCTCCCTCCAGCTCAAGCACCATCTCTCCAACCGTTTCCGTGATCCTGGCCCGCCTGATGTTCGGCATCACCGTAAACTGCTTCGCCATGGAAAAGATCACCGGTTCCTTGATAAGATCCTGAGGAAAGGTCAGCTTCACGCGTTTTTTCATCATACGCTCCTAGCAGGCTCCGCCTGCGATTGCAGGGACAATGGACACCTCATCGCCGTCCTTGACCAATGTCTCCTCGGCATTCAGGAATCGTATGTCCTCATCGTTGACATAGATGTTGACGAACCTTCGGATCTTGTTGTTTTCTGAAACTCTCTCCGCCAGACCCGGATAATTCCTGTCAAGGTCGTTCACCAGCGCAATGATTGTTCCGGTAATCCCATCGACCTCTTCCTTGCCCTGTGTCAGTTTCTGAAGCGGTGTCGGTATTCTTACTTTCACTGCCATGTATCGTTCCTCCTTGTTATTGGCCGCTGCTTATTTTTTCGAGCACTTCCTCGAAGGAGGAGAGGCTCGGCTTTATGTAATGCGGTACGGTCGTATGTCCCTGCAGTGCCTCCTGCGTCTTAAGACCGTTTCCGGTAATGCAGATGACCGTCATCTCATCGCGCTTAATTTTGCCGCTTTGGATCAGTTTCCGGGTTGAAGCCAGGGTAACGCCGCCCGTGGTCTCGGCAAAGATACCTTCTGTCTTTGCGAGAAGCTTTATGGCATCGATGATCTCCTGGTCTGAAACATCCTCGGCATGGCCGCCGGTCTCCCTGATCACCTGGGACGCATAAAAACCGTCCGCAGGATTGCCAATGGCGAGGGATTTTGCGATGGTATTAGGCTTCACCGGCCGGATAATATCGGTGCCGGCCTTGACCGCAGCGGCAATGGGGTTGCAGCCGGTTGCCTGAGAGCCGAAGATCTTTGTATTGAGGTCCTTTAATATGCCTATCTCTTTGAACTCCTTGAGCGCTTTCCATACCTTGGTCAGAAGCGATCCGCTTGCGCAGGGCACAACGATATTGTCAGGGGCCTTCCATCCAAGCTGCTCTGCAATCTCAAATCCGATCGTCTTTGATCCCTCGGCATAGAATGGTCTGATGTTGATATTTACAAAAGCCCACCGGTATTTGTTGGCAACCTCACTGCAGAGCCTGTTGACTTCGTCGTAATTGCCGTCCACCGCAATGAGATTCGGTTCATAGACCAGCGAGGCCACGATTTTGCTCGCCTCAAGCGTTGCAGGGATAAAAATGAAACGGTTGAACCCTGCACGCGCCCCATGGGCAGATACCGAATGAGCAAGGTTGCCCGTGGAGGCACAGGCGACCGTATCGAACTTAAACTCTTTTGCCTTGGTCAAAGCAACAGCGACTACCCGGTCTTTGAACGAGAGCGTGGGATGGACAACCGTATCGTCTTTGATATAGAGCTCATCGATGCCAAGCGCCTTCGCAAGGCGGTCTGCCCTGATGAGCGGGGTGTACCCGGAGTTAAGGCCCACCTGGGGTTCACCGTCAATAGGCAAAAGTTCCCGATAGCGCCAGAGGTTTTCAGGACGCTGCGCTATTTTTTCTCTCGTAATCGCCTGAGCAATCGACGTATAGTCATAGGCTACTTCGAGCGGACCAAAACAGAACTCGCAGACATAAATAGGATCAACAGGATATTCCCTGCCGCATTCCCTGCATTTCAGTCCTTTAACATGTCCCATCGTATCAACCTCTCCTGCGTAAAGTTCCTTATTTTACTGCAAATAACCAATAATTGAAATAGCACTCAGGATGTCAGGGCCGCTGCCTGTGCTTTGCCTCATCCCAGAGACTATCCATCTCTGCAAGACTCATGTCAGAGAGCTTCCCGCCCCTTTCAGCCGCAGCCATCTCGATATATCTGAAGCGGGATATGAATTTGCCGATCGTTTTTCTGAGTGCCTCTTCAGGGTTCACACCGATAAAGCGGGAGATGTTCACGATCATGAAGAGGATATCTCCGAGTTCATCTTCGATCGAGGCTTCCTTTCTGCTTTTCACGGCGTCCTTGAATTCAGCCACTTCCTCATCGAGCTTGGCGAGTACGTCATCGATCTTCTCCCAGTCAAAGCCGACCTTCGACGCGCGGTCCTGAAGTTTTCTGGCGCGCAGAAGCGCGGGCATGGTCTTCGGCACACCCTCAAGGATCGACTCAAGCTGCTTGCCTTCCTTTTTTTTGTGCTCGTCCCATTTGACCAAAACCTCTTCAGACGTTCTGATGTCTGAGTCCCCAAACACATGAGGATGGCGGGAAATCATTTTCTTTGCAATGCCATCTATGACATCGCCGAGCCCGAACTCGCCCTTTTCTTCCGCTACCCGGCTCTGAAACACGATCTGAAACAGGAGATCGCCTAATTCTTCCTTCACTGCCTCGGGGTTTTTCTCATCAATAGCATCAAGCACCTCATACGCCTCTTCGATAATGAAGGGCTTAAGCGATTCCCTCGTCTGCTCCCTGTCCCAGGGACAGCCCTTCTCCCCCCGGAGCGCAGCCATGATCGTTACCAGTTCTTCAAGGTTCATGGACCATATCATAGAGACAGAAATGAAATCGTGTCAAACACCTATAGCAGCCAAAGGCTGACCGGCCAAGGACAATTCCATGAAGGGTTGACACAGTTGCCGACTATCTGTTGACAACAGACCTTAACCAAATTAGAATGAAACCGTATCCATAACTCCTCCAGAAAAATACATACGATAGAAAGATCGAGGCCGCGACTCTTAGCAGAGCGCATATCATCAATTACGATATAAGGGAGATACCGATGCCGCTTCTAACCGCAGACCTGAAGAAGTATCATTACTTTTCGAGCCTCTCCGATAGCTCACTCGACCTGCTTGCAGAGCAAGTCTCCGAAGTAATGTTTCCTGCAGGCAGTGAAATCATACAGGAAGGCTCGGTAGGCGATTCTTTTTATTTCGTAAAACAGGGCGAGCTTGAGGTTACCAAAAAGACAAAAACCGGCCAGGAGGCAAAGCTGTCGGTTGTTCGAAGCGGGCAGGGCTTTGGAGAGATGGCGCTGCTGACCTGTTCGGTCCGTTCGAGTTCGGTCCGTTCAATAACCGATGTCAGTCTGTATAAACTCTCGAAAAAGGCGTTTGAAGATATGGTGCTGCATGAATCAGCTTTTAAGGCAATGCTTTCGAGAAAAGACGAGGATTATTCGCATTTCAGCAGCATAAAGACCCTGCAGCCGTTCCAGCTCCTCGATCCTGAGAAGATGTGTGCCGTAATAGAAAAGATGGAGGAAAAGGATTACCGTGCCGGTGAAAATATCATTGTGCAGGGTGAAAAAGGTGACATCTATTACATCATCAAAGCCGGCCGTGTCGCCGTATTAAAGACGAAAAAAGGAGAGCAGGAGTCCCAGCAGATAGCGGTATTAGGCGAAGGAGAGGCCTTTGGAGAAGAAGCGCTCATCAGGTGCGATCCGCGTAATGCGACCTGTCAGGCGCTTGAAGAGACAACGGTTTTTACCCTTTTAAAAAGAGATTTTGATCAGATCGTAAAACCTTCATTTCTCGACAATATCTTTCCCGAAGATATCAATGTAGACACATGCCTGGACGAGTATACGATCATCGATGCCAGAATACCTCCCGAATATGCTGAAGAGCATATCTATGGAGCAGTGAATATCCCGGTTGAAGAATTGCGATATCAGTGCTCCACATTTGATAAGTCAAAAAAATACATCACGTACTGTCTCAATGATTCACGGGGTATGGTCGCCGCATTTCTCCTGAAAAACCGGGGGTTCAATGCACAATGTCTCCGGGGAGGTATAAGCGGCTGGGAGGGAAGACTGGAGACGGGTTCCGATGGCATACACCTGCCCCAGGGGTGACAGGCTGCCACCGCCTGCCCTGCGGCATGGCTGAGTTCCTATACATCCATATTCCATTTTGCGCAAGGAAATGCATATACTGTGACTTCCTCTCGGTTCCCTATGATGAGGCCCTTGCGGAGCAATATACCAACGCACTCTGCAGGGAATTGGAGCTGAAAAAAGACCTTGCAGGAACTCTGAAAACGGTCTTTGTGGGCGGCGGCACGCCCTCCATACTTCCAAACTCATGTCTTGACCGGATGTTTGCCTGCATCGCGGACAATTACAATCGTGCCGAAAATGCAGAAATAACCGTGGAAGCAAACCCCGGGACCTTGACCGAAGCAAAGGTCAGGACACTGATCTCGCGCGGCGTCAACCGCCTGAGTCTCGGCATTCAATCCTTCAGCAACAGCGAACTTCGGACTCTGGGAAGGATCCATAACGCAGAAACAGCCATACAGTCTGCCGAAATGGTCCGTTTATCAGGCATGGAGAATTTCTCCCTTGATCTTATATACGGCATTCCGGGACAGGACATGCAAACCTGGAAGGATTCCCTGCAACAGGCGATTGCCCTTTCTCCAAAACATATCTCTGCATACGAGCTGACCCCGGAGCCCGGGACACCCCTTAGGAGTTCCCTTGATTCAGGTGACTGCAGCATGCCAGGTGAAGAGCTGGTCCTCGACATGTCTGACTTCGCGGTCGATCGTCTCTCGGCGTCGGGATATGAGCAGTATGAGATATCGAATTACTCGTTGCCGGGATATCGCTGTGCACACAACCTGAATTACTGGGACCGCGGCGACTACCTCGCTGCCGGAGCCGGCGCGCATGGGTTCATTAAGGGATACCGTACAAGGAATACGTCCAGCATCAAGCAATACATAGAAAAACTGGAAAATGATACAGACCCTGAGATGGAGAAAACAGCATTATCCCGCGAAGACGCGTTGAGGGAGTTTGTCTTTCTCGGTCTTCGTAAAACTGAGGGAATACGACTCGACGATGCCGCCGAGTTCGGTCTGGACCTTGCGGCTGCAAGCGATGAATTGTTCCGGCTGCGCCTGGTCGAATCGACCACATGCCACTTGCGGCTCACCAGAAAGGGACAGCATATCGCCAATGAAGTAATTGTGCGGTTACTTGGGGGCCTCGGCCTCTGATTCCGTCAGCCTTTTCTTCTTTCGTCTGTCCAGAACCTCGGCAAGAAAGGGCAACAGAAGGGACCCTCCCGGCAGCAGGAAGATGATGAGCACCGGGACGTAAGAAGCCAAATGCCGGATATGTTTTTTCAATGTCTGCTTCTCTTCCTTTGTCCAGCCCGTTCCCGTGTTGACCGGCTTCATGAAAAGGACCATAAAGCCATTCATCAAAAGAGCTTCACGCAGGAGCAGTTCCCTGTTCTTCGCAATGAGTCTCTGCAGGACAAAACGGATCACCGCAGCGGCTTACCCGCACCCACAGATTTCACCACGAAGCCGGTTGCTACGCAGAGATTTTCTTCAGAAGCCAGGCCATATTCTCGCCGAGATGTCTGAAGGTTGTTACGCCCTCTTCATCCTTCAGGACCTCGCCTGGGTTCCTGCCCTGACCAATGCTCCAGTAGCTCGAGCCGGGAATGATCATATGACTGATGCCGAAAAAGTAGTTGATGCTTGAGTACACGTCCGTCCCTCCGGCACGTCTGAACGATACCACGGCTGCACCTGCCTTGCGTTTGAAGAGATGGTCATTTGCCCTGGCAACAAGACCTGCACGGTCTATGAGCGCCTTTACCTCGGTCGAGACATTTGCAAAATAGGTCGGAGAACCTATGATGATCCCGTCAGCGCTGATCATCTTTTCGACAAACGTATTGAGCCCGTCATTCTGTATGCAGCGCTTATTCTTCAGCTCAAAGCATTTATAACAGGCCTTGCATCCTTTGATATCGGTGCCGCCCAGCTGAAGATACTCGGTCTCGATCCCTTCCTTCTTCAGTTCCTCTAACACAATGTTGATCGCATCACGGGTGTTTCCTTCTTTTCTCGGACTACCGTTTAAGGCAACGACTTTCATGGCTTCACTCCTTTTGATGAAAACGTTATTACGCATTCCCGGATCTTTTTTGCGGTTCTTGAAAAGATACCTGACTTTACAGTAATATTCAACTTATGCAGAAACTCCTGAGAAGTCTTGTTCAGAAGAATAGATCGAAGATCATACTGGTGGTTCTTGACGGACTGGGAGGCCTTCCCGTCAATGGCAGGACCGAGCTTGATTCGGCGGTGACGCCGAACATGGACAGCCTCGCCAGGACAGCGGCCTGCGGACTGCATACCCCGGTTGCACCGGGCATAACACCCGGCAGCGGCCCCGGCCATCTTTCACTGTTCGGCTATGATCCGCTTGAGTTTCAGATCGGCAGAGGAATCCTCGAGGCGCTCGGTCTCGGCCTTGAGATCAGAAAAACCGATGTAGCAGTCCGGTGTAACTATGCAACCATCAGGGATGGACTGATCGTGGACCGGCGGGCCGGTCGCATACCGACCGAGCAGAGCAGAAAACTGACTGAGCGGCTGCAGAAAGAGATCACAAGGGTCGATGACGCAGAGATCACGTTTGCAGCAGGCATGGAGCACCGTTTTGCAGTTGTAATGCGCTTCCCCGAAGAACTTGCCAACGACGCGGCACAGATACCTGACACAGACCCTCAGCAGGAAGGGAAGGCACCGCTTGCGCCTCAACCGCTTTCAGGCAGTGCGGAAAAAGTCGCCACCGCAGCCGCAAAGGTCATCGCGCAGGTTCATGAGATCCTGAAGGATGAGGAACGGGCAAATTTCGCGCTTATGAGGGGCTTTTCCGGCATGCCGGACATTCCGACCTTTGATGAGGCATACGGCATGAACGCCCTTGCCATAGCGACCTATCCGATGTACCGCGGCCTTGCAACGCTGGTAGGCATGCATGCTCCTGTCCTGGAAGGTACGGTTGAAGATGAGATTGCATTTCTGAAAGATCAGTATGACAACTACGATTTCTTTTTTCTGCACGTCAAGAAGGTCGACTCGTATGGTGAGGACGGTAATTTTGCCGAAAAGACGAAGAGGATTGAAGAGTTCGATGCACTGCTTCCCCGCATTACGGCACTGAACCCTGATGTCCTTGCCATAACAGGCGATCACTCGACACCTGCCCTTATGAAGGGACATAGCTGGCACCCTGTTCCCATGCTCCTAAAGTCGCCATATGTGCTTGGAGGGCTCTGCTCCTCCTTCTCAGAGCGGGAATGCACAAAAGGAGAATTGGGGATCTTTCCGACAGTTCAGCTTATGTCGTTCATGCTTGCCAATGCATTGCGGCTCAAGAAATTCGGCGCCTAAAAACCGTAATGCGTAATGAGTGATCAGTGAACAGTAAAGACAAGGATATCGCTGTCCCCGACTCATCACTCATCACTCATCACCCATCACTGTCTTTTATCGACACCCACTGTCATCTGGAGATGAAGGAGTTTGATCCTGACCGTGAAGAAGTCATTCAGCGGGCGCGGGAGGCAGGCCTTGAGGCCTTGATCACTATAGGCTCTGACCTTGAAGGAACTCTGGCAGGCGTCAGACTTGCTGAACTGCATGATTTCATCTATTGCGCTGTCGGCATACATCCCCATGAGGCAAAGGACTTTACCGACCAGACCTATTCCCTTCTCAGGGAACTTACGCAAAAAGAGAAGGTGATCGCCATCGGTGAGACAGGCCTCGATTTTCACTATGACCATTCTCCGAGGGACCAGCAGAAAAAAGTCTTCAGGAAGCAGCTTGAACTGGCAAACGAGACAGGTCTGCCGATTATCATTCATAGCCGGGAAGCAGACAAAGACACCCTTGACCTCGTCAGTGAATCGGGTATCAGACATGGGCTATTCCACTGCTTTTCGGGAGATGCTGCCATGGCCGAACAGGTGATGGCATTGGGCCTTTCTATCTCGATCGCAGGGCCGGTAACATTCAAAAAGGCAGTGGGGCTGCAGGAAGTTGCCCGTATGGTGCCTGATGACTACCTTCTGATCGAGACCGATGCACCCTACCTTACACCGGCCCCCTTCCGCGGAAAGCGCAATGAACCTGCCTATATTCTGCACACGGCAAAGAAGATTGCGGAACTGAGAGGCATAAGCCTGCAGGATCTGTCACGCATCACCACCCTGAACGCCAAGAGACTTTTCGCCATTGGCACACTCCCGGAAAAAGGAGAGATAGCATACCAGATTCGGGACAGCCTCTATCTCAATATCACCAACCGCTGCACGAACAAATGCTCCTTCTGCGTAAAGTTCAATTCGGACTTTGTAAAAGGCCATAGGCTGAGCCTCTCCCATGAGCCCTCTGCAGAAGAACTGAAGAAGGAGATTGGTGATCCTTCGCGCTTCAGGGAGATCGTCTTCTGCGGATACGGTGAACCCCTTCAGCGGCTCGATCTAGTGAAACAGATCGCCCGATGGGTCAAAGAGCAGGGCGGGCGCGTCAGGGTCAACACAAACGGCCATGCCAATCTGATCCATAAACGAAATATCATTCCCGAGCTGAAAGGACTTCTTGACAGTGTCTCCATAAGCCTTGATGCCCAGGATACCGATACCTATACCAGGATCTGTAAGCCCTATTTCCCCGGGGCATATCAGGAGGTTCTCAGGTTTATACAGGACGTAAAGGCAGTAGTACCCGACGTTCAGATAACGGTCGTCAACCTGCCTGAAGTTGATCTGAAAAAATGCGAAGAGATTGCAGCAGACCTGGGGGTGCGATTCAGGGTCAGGGAACTTGATGTGGTGGGGTAAAACCGGCCCAGCCGAGAAATGCCTGGACGATTTCAGGGTCAAACTGGGAACCGGAACATCGCTGAATCTCCTTTGCGGCATCCTCTCGTGACCGCTTCGGACGGTAAGGTCTGTCAGAAGTCAGCGCATCAAAGGTGTCCGCAACTGCCAGGATTCTTGCCAACAGCGGGATCTCTGTTTTTTTCAGGCCAAAAATGCTCTTTCTGCCGTCCCAGTGCTCATGATGGTATTTAATACCGAAGATAACTTCCTTAAACTGTTTCATTTCTCCTAAAATTTCTGCGCCTACGCCCGGATGCTTTTTCATCTCTATCCATTCGCTTTCGCTCAGCTCCTCGTTCTTGTTCAGTATCTCTTTCGGGGTGGCTATCTTGCCGATATCATGAAGGAGGGAACATATTTTCAGCTTTTCAAGCGTATCGCCGTCAAGATTGAGGCATCTGCCGATAGAAATGGCATATTCAGTGACCCGCTCCGTATGTCCTGCCGTCCAGTACGATGTAGATTCCAGCGCCTTGACCAGAGACTTTATCGCACCGACAAGCAAGACCTCGAGTTCCGTATAGAGGAACGCATTTTCTATGGCAAGGCCGGCCTGAGAAGTAATAGCCATCAGGAGCTTGGTGTCATGGGAAAAAAACTCCTGGTCCTCCTCTTTGTCAGCCACAACAATGGCGCCTATACTCTTGGCCTTGCCCAAAATAGGGCAGACCATAATGGAACTGATGCCGGGGATATAGTGCCGGTATTCCGAATCAGCAACTTTGCAGAAGGCCGAAGGCTTTTTCGATTCGATCGCGTTCCATATGACCGCATGGTCTCTCGGGAATGTCCTGCAAGGGTCCCAGGTGCCTTTATAGGTCTTGGTAAAGAGGGAATCGTCCTTTTCGTCATGAAATAAAATTGCAGCAGTCTTTACCCCGATGTTTTCAACCGCCTCATGGATCATGTGCTCACAGATATCATCGATACTGAGCGATGAAAATATCCCTGAAACCCTATAGAGGAGAGAGAGCTCCTCATATGCGACGCTGAGTTCCTGAATGGTGGCTGCCAGGTCCTGCTGATAATCAGGCTTTTCCAACAATCTCCTGCACCATCTCAAGAAGGGACCGGGGGCTGAAGGGCTTGGTAATGTAACGGCTCACACCGCACTGGAGGCCTTGTTGTTCATCAGAATCCTGCCCCTTTGCTGTCAGCATAAAAACAGGTATATCCTTCAGTCCAGGATCTGCCTTGATCATCTTGCATAGGTCAATACCGCTCAATTCCGGCATCATCCAGTCGAGGATAATGAGATCAGGCATGTTCTTTTTGATCACCTCAAGGGCATTTTTGCTTTCGCGCAATGTCGTAACATCGATCTTGGCCTTCTTAAGCTTGTCCTCTATCATCATCAAAATGAAGGGTTCGTCATCGATCACAATAACCTTGCTCACACAACCTCCCTGTACGGAATACGCATCGTTATTTTCGTTCCCTCGCCAAGTCTGCTCGTTATGCTCATACTTCCATTATGCATACTCAGAATTTCATGGCAAAGAGCAAGGCCAAGTCCCGTACCTTTTACCCTGTCACCGTGTCTGCCGCGGTAAAACCGCTCGGTAAGATGGGAGATATCCTCATCAGGAATGCCCCATCCATTATCGGCTATGCTGATCTCGAGCATGGCATCATGTATCTTCGCGGACACTTCTATAATACACCCTTTGTCAGAGAATGTTAACGCGTTATCAATGAAGTTTATCAGGAGTTGTTTCATCTTCTCCTCGTCAGCGACAACAGTCCTGATGTCCCCAATATCGAAGGTAAGAACCGCATTTTTGCTCAGCAGCATCGGACTAAAGGTGTCGGCAATACCATGCATGAGTTCGGGGAGATTGATGCTGCTGAATTTCAGCGTTTCTTTCCCGCTCTCGATCCTGGCGATGCTCAACAGTTCCGTAACCATTTTTGAAAGCCTGACCCCCTCATCACGTACGGTGCTGAGATATTTATTCACCTTATCTGCCTCCACATCCCCGTGCAGCAGCATCTCGGTCAGGCCCACAATCGCCGTAAGAGGTGTTCTGAATTCATGGGAGACAGAACGTATCAGTTCCGTCTTCATCCTGTCGAGTTCTCTTTCCCGGCTCACATCACGCACCAGATTCACAATTCCTGTAACGGCTCCGTTTCTGTCTAGAATAGGCGAGCTCGTGATCGTAACAGGCACGGTATTTCCATAACGCGTCGTCACGGTAGAGGACCGCATCGTCGAGATGCCCTGCTTTGCATCTTCAACACTTTCGCCAAGGAGCAGGCGGAAGGATATGTTTTCATCACTGAACCTGAACACCTCGCAGACCGGCAGGCTGATCGCACGCTCCGGACTGATGCCGGTCATCCTCTCAAAGGCCTGGTTTACCGATATGATACGACCTTCCATATCAACGGTTATAATGCCCTCCTGCACACTCTGCAGAATCGTGTCGGCGAGTTCTTTTACCTTGCCGGCGCGGGCATAATACTCTGACCGCTCGATCGCAACGGAGATCATATTGGAAATGATCTCCATAAAGCGGAGATCCTCCTCCCTGAATTCCCTGTGCAGCGAGTAGTAGAGAGCGCAGACCCCGACAGGCTTTTCTCCCATGAACATCGGCACGGCCACCGCAGACTGATAGGAGGAGACCTCAGGAGAGACATAAAACTTTTCCTCTGACCGGATATTGCTCACGACTGCCGGGTGCCTCTTGGTGAGGGCATATTTCTCAATAGAGGTTACATCTGCGAGGTATATGGCCGATCCTTCCGTCCCTCTTGTTTCTGTCGCAAATCTCAGCAGGAGGTTGTCAGAGGAGTCATTTGACAGCATCCAGACAAAATCCGCTCTGAAGATCTGCTTCATAAGGCCAAGCACCTGGATCATGCTATCCTCGATATCAACGGCAGCCCCAAGCCGGGTTGATATCTGCAGAAGCTGCTGGTGCTCGTCAGCCCATCTGCTTCTCTGCTGTTCAAAAAGAGAGCGCATCCGCTCATAGAGTCGGATATTCTCAAGCGCCATGCCGGTCATTTCACCTATGGCTGACAAAATATTCTCCTCTTCGACCGTAAAGAGGTGAGTGTTAAAGCTGAAAAGGCAGAAAACACCGATAATCCTCTCCTTGCCCTTGACCGGGATACAGCAGTAGCCTCTCATGCCGGAGTGTTTCATGATCGAGCGCTCTATTCTCGGATCCTTGGATATATCCGACGTGGTCACGACCTGACCGCTAACCGCCACTTTTCCGGGGATATCGTCGCCGAGCCTTATTCTGCCGATCATCTTCACATAATCCTCTGATATGCCCTTATGATACTGGCAGGTCAACTCTTTGGCGGCCTCGTCAAGAAAAAAGATGCCGCCGCCGTCCATGGCGAGCATCTCGATCATTTTATCAAGGACCTTGGTAAATATCTCATCCGGCTTGAGCGACCGGTTGAGAATACTGGAAATACTGTTGAGCGCAGTCAGTTCCTTGTTCTTCTGAACGATCTGTTCCTCACTTTTCATCCTGTCCGTAATATCACTCAGGAGTTCTATCACATGAAGGACCTTGCCGGAAGGGTCGGTGACCGGGCTCGCGATGATTTCATGATAGGTCCTGAGGCCGTCCGGCGTAACATGCTGGTGAACCGCCCTGTGGGTCTTCCCCGTGGCGAAAACGATCTGGGTGGGGCATTCAAAGCCATCCGTCCAGCAGGGCACCGATGAGCCGTGAAGGGCATGGTGGCAGAGCTCTCCGGTAAGGTCACGCTCAGCACGTATCACGGAGACTCTGTTTGCCATGACAATGCGGAAACTCCTGTCGATCACGACTATCTCGTCGGGAATGCTGTTCATGATCGTCTCGAAATAATCAAGAGACTGCTGGAGGTCATTGCGCAGACTGATCTGCTCCCTGAAATCCTTAAGAACACCTATCTTGGCAACAATCCGGTCGCCCGAGTAGACCGGAGAGCCGCTTATCAGAACAGGCATCTGCACGCCGGCCTTCGAAAGAATACTGATCTCATAAATGGACGATTTTCCGGTGTTCCGTCTTTCTTCACTCTGCTTCCTCAGAATCACAGCGTTTCTGTCATCAACGAAATCATACGCCGGGGCGCCGATGACATCTTCCCGTGTATAGCCAAAGAGATGCGTAAAAGCCTGGTTGATATCAATGATCCTGTCTTCGTCGTCGACCACCCACAGGGGATCGAGCATGGCGCTGATATACAGGTCTTTTTTGCCCAACTCCTGCGTTTTGACTTTGAGCGCCTCTGCCATAGCGTTAAAGGTACGCGTCACCTCGCCAAGTTCGTCGTCAGCAAGCACCGACAGCCTGACATCAAAATTGCCGTCCTTCATCGCCTGCGACCCGTCACGGAGGTTCCGGATTGAGATAAGCATTTTTCTGAGAAAGAAAAACGAAAGGATAAAGGCCAGAACCAGGATATAAAAGATAAAGGACAGCATCTGCTCGATAAGTTTTGAAGTAAATTCTCTGTGCATGAGGCTGTATTCATGGGACTTGGTCTGCTCCAGGGCTTCTTCCTTCTCGATCATCTTCTGTGTCTGGCTTATGACGGAAAGTGAAAAGGGGACCACAATCAAAAGGGCGAAGATAATGAGTACGGCAATAAAACGGTAAATGATCCGTGTCCTGAACATCAGACAATATTCCTGAAAAGGTAGATTACGATAAGAACAGCGCTCCAAACAGCAAAAATCACACCGAGCGGCGTCATACCCTCCTCGATAATCGCGTCAAAATCGACAGAGAACCCTATTGCAGCAAGCCCGGCAGAAAAGCAAGATGTGCCTATGGTACTGGCAGTCTCCTGAAGCTGCCGGATTGCTGGAACCATATTGATCAGAACGGAAAGAGAGATAAAAATAATAACGAACCATGGTATGCTGATCTGTTTATTCAACCTGTACTGCCTGAGGACAAGACCGGGAACCAGAAACAGAAGAAACGCAACGCGTATAAGCTTGATCTGCAGAGCGCTTTCGAGGGATTCAGTGCCGACATGAGAGGCGGCGACTCTGACCTGGCCAATCATCGGCAGCGTTGTGCCCGCAAAGAAATTATAATCATCTGTCGAGATCGGAAAAAAATCATAAATCAGGGGATAAAAGATCATGCCGCAGATCGAAAGTCCCGAGGCAAGAAGAAGAGAGATGCTGTTGTTGAGGCGGAACACCCTCGCCAGAATAAACGTAAAGATAAACAGCAGGCAAAAAACCAATACAATACTGAAAGCAAGACCGGGCCGGATACCGCTGATGGAAAGCTGCATGCCATAAAGGGCGATGCCAATCGGAAGCAGCGCCTTTACGCCGATATTCAAACCGCTGCCGAAATAATCCCGATTGCCGACACTATTGCCAAGCAGCATACCGATAATGATAGAGATTACCAGAGCATCAAAGGAGGCGTGAAGTGATGAAATATACAGGGAAAAAGAAGCAATGACGACTATGACAAGAAAACCCGGCATGTAAGTTCTTACGTTCATGGCCGCCATGATGTTACCATAATGCAGAGTAATAACACAGACACTGTTGAGTGCAGTCAGGACTGTTCAAGAAACAGTTCCATATCGGCAATCTTCAGCTCACCCTGGCCTTCCCCTGCAAGGTTCTTCCACTTCAGCATGCCCAAACGCAGCTCATCGTCTCCCATGATAAAGACATAACGCACCGCCATTCTGTCGGCCCTTCGCATCTGGCTCTTCAGTGAACTGGCAGCGTCGCCGACTTCAGCCCAGAGACCCTGTTTTCTCAGCTGCTCCGCCAGAACAAGGCACGCACTGCCTGCTGCATCACCCAGGACGGCAAAATAAACCGCAGGAGTAGGAGGTATCCTGTCTTCAGTCTTTTTGAGCAGTTCGATCACCCGCTCCATACCAAGAGCAAAACCGACAGCAGGCGTTTCAGGTCCGCCGAACTCCTGTACCAGTTTGTCATACCTGCCGCCGGCAGCAACAGCATTCTGCGCCCCCAGACTCTGGCTCGTCACCTCAAATGTCGTTCGGGTATAGTAATCAAGTCCGCGCACCATATCGGCATTAAGGGAATAGGGGACCTGCAGAAGTGACAGCAGGCTCTGGAGTTTTTCAAAATGGGATCTGCAGTCCGCGCAGAGATGGTCGGTTATCTTCGGAGCCCCCTGCCTCTGCTGCCGACAGGTGCTCGCCTTGCAATCGAGGATCCTAAGCGGATTCTTGTCATATCTCCGCTTGCAGTCATCGCAAAGGTCCTCCTTTTTTTCAGAAAAAAATTCGAGGAGGACGTCACGATACCCCGGCCTGCACTGCGCACAGCCGATGGAATTGATCTGGAAGGATATGCCTTTAAGGCCAATACCCGTAAGCAGGCGCCCGAGCATCGCAATGACCTCGGCATCCATCCTCGGGCTGGAATCTGCAAAGGCTTCGACGCCGATCTGATAGAACTGCCTGAATCTCCCGGACTGGGGCCGTTCGTAACGGAACATGGGACCGGTATAATAGAACTTCTGAGGCGCCGGAAGTTTATCGAGATGATGTTCCACATAACTGCGCACAACAGAGGCTGTGCCTTCAGGCCGCAGAGAAAGGCTGCGATCTCCCTTGTCCGTGAAGGTGTACATCTCCTTTTCAACAATGTCGGTGCTCTCGCCAATAGATCTCGAAAAAACAGCCGTCGATTCCATAATCGGCGTCCGGATCTCCTGAAAGCCATAAACCGAAAATATCTGCCGGGCAGTCTGTTCCACCGTCTGCCAGAGAAAGATGTCAGGCGGCAGGATATCCTGCATACCTTTTAACGTTTTGAGCTGCTGGCTGCTCACTCGGGCATTACTTCCTTGTCGGTGGTCTCCCAGCGTTCGTCGGTTTCGAGCATCCTGAGATGACCTTCGACGAGCCTCTTGAGCTCTTCCCGGAAATGGCGGCGTATGCCTTTCATGTCAGTGATGTCTTCATGGATTTTAATGACCTTCTCGTGGGCATCTTTGACCATGGAGTCAGCCTTGGAATCGGCCTCCTTGACAATAAGTTCTGCCTCTTTCCGCGCATTCGTCTTATAGTCCTCTACCATCTGCTGGGCGGTCATGAGCGTCTCGCGGAGCGTCGTCTCCATATCGCGGTATTCCTTGATCTGGCTCTCTGCCCTCTGAATATTTTCTTTGAGATTTGAATTCTCCCTGAGCAGGTCTTCCATCTCTTCGCGGACTATCTCAAGGAAACCGAAAACCTCCTCGACATCGAATCCCCGGAACTTCATCTTGAACTGCTTTTGCTGGATTTCAAGCGGCGAGATTCTCATATGACGACTCCCCCTTTGATTTTAATGCCGATCTCAATAAGCGAACGTATAAGTACCATCTGGATGAACAGGATAGCGAGGATGACCACGATCGGAGAAACATCCACAGGGCCAAGCCTGTTGCCAAAAAGCCGCCGTATGGGCCGAAACACCGGTTCTGTTGCATTTCTGAGAAAACGTATGATCGGGTTATACGGGTCAGGACTGACCCAGCTGATCAGCGCAGCGATGATGACGATCCATTTATAGAGCTCCAGCAGCATGTCCGCTATTTTCGCAACTGCCATTAACAGGTTTCCGACGATAAGCATTCTTACCTCGATCTTTTATTTTGACCGTTATTTTACAACGGCATGCTCTATTTTATCCATGAAGGGAAAAGAGATACTCCCGGCTGTTATGAATAACCGTCAGGCTTTCTTCCCGAGTTCCTCGGCACGGTTCTTTGCGGCATGCAATGCTTCAAAGACGAGAGGGTTCAAACCTTTCTCCTCAAAAACCTTCAGGCCTGCTGCGGTCGTGCCGCCCGGCGAGGTGACCATCTGTCTGAGTTTTTCCGGCGACATGCCGGTATCAAGCAGCTTTGCCGTACCCAGTGCTGTCTGAACCGCAAGTTCTGTCGCATCATTTCTGCTCAACCCAAGTTTTTCACCGGCGTCGATCATCGCCCCGACAAACAGGGCAACAAAGGCAGGGCCGCTGCCCGAGACCGCAGTCACGGCATCCATAAGCCGTTCCGGAAGCGCAATCACCCTGCCGATGGACATCAGGATGCTCTTGACGATATTGACCTCACTGCCGGTAAAACACTCACAGAGCGAGTACACGGACATGCCTTCCTGAATGAGGGCAGGCGTGTTCGGCATGACCCTTATGATCTTGCCGGTCTTCAATTTGGACTGAAGATACGAAAGCGTAATACCGGCTGCGATCGAAACAACCGTTTTCGTATCATCCACGACATCTGCCAGCTCTTCAAGGACCGATTCCATAATCTGAGGTTTCACTGCCAGGATAATGATATCGCATGAAGAAGCGACTTCCCTGCCCGACTGCAGGGTCTTTACCCCATACGTTTTTTCAAGCTCCTGCCGCCGCTCCAGCCGGGGCTCCGAGACAACAATATCCTTCATGCCTTCTGCGGTCATGCCCTTGATCAGGGCCTCTGCCATGTTTCCGCCGCCGATAAATCCGATCATATCAACACCTCTCTCCAAATATTGCAGTTCCAATTCTTACCATAGTGGCACCCTCCCCTATAGCCTCCTCATAATCATGAGACATACCCATCGAAAGTTCCGGAAGCCTAAACCCTGCCTTCTCCGATTCATCCCGTAAATCCCTAAGCCGCCTGAAATAAGGCAGAACCTCCCTGACATCCGGACGAAAAGGGGGGATTGTCATAAGCCCTTCAAGTCTCAGATTCTTCAACTGAGCTATCTCTTTCAGCAGCACGGGTAAACCCTCTTCAACAACACCGCTTTTTGTTTCCTCCTCTGAGAGCTTAACCTGCACTAAAATCCTCTGAATTTTTTCGATCTTCCCGGCCTGCCTGTTGAGTTCCTCTGCCAGTTCTATCGAATCAACGGAGTGGATGACCTCAAAGAGCTGCACTGCATCCTTTGCCTTGTTCTTCTGGAGATGACCGATCAAATGCCATTGCAGCTTCTCGGGCATTGCCTGAATCTCATCACTGAGGATCTTCTTTTTTGCCTCCTGCACCCTGTTTTCTCCAAAAACCCTGATGCCGCTGTCAACTGCAGTCCTGATAGCAGCAGTGTCAACAGTCTTGGTCACGACAACAAGCTGCACTTCTGATGGACACCTGTTTGCCTTCAGCGCTCCGCGGGCGATGTTGCGGCATACGGTCTTTATGTTTTCGAAAATAAAAACGTTTTTCATGTCTTTTCATTATAGGACAGCAGCATGGTGAAAATACAAGGCAGATAGCGTCATGCTGTCGTGATAAACCAGGCGCCGAAAACGATGAGAAAAACAGCGCAGACCGCCAGAACAATTTTATATGACTTTTCACCCATGATCTTTCTCCCTTTTGCAGCAGCATAGGAGATGAGGCTGTACCAGGCAAGGTCAGCAGAGATGTGACCGACAAAGAACACTGCAACACCGGCTAAACCATATTTCATGGAACTCACCAGATACCCGAGGCCGATTGTAGCCCACCAGATAACCCAGTAGGGATTCGCAAGGCTTCCGACAATGCCTGTCAGAACCAGGTTCATCTCTTTTTTGCTGCCCTCTGCTGACAGATCAAGCCTGACGCTCCGGAGGTCCTTCAGGATCATGATGCCCATAAACACCAGCATGCCCCCGCCCACAAGACTGATGGCATACTTTGTCGTTTCATGCTTCAAAAAGGGTGAGAGGCCTGACAGGAGCAGCACAATGATCAGGATCTCGAGAATCGCATGGCCGAGGATCAGGAGAGGCCCTGTCGATGCGCCCCGCCGGACTGACTCGCTTACCGTGATCGTAAAGAGCGGGCCCGGCACCAGCGCTCCTGATAATGCGATCATGAAGGAAGAAGCCGCGATGACAGCAAGATTCATCCGTTCAAAGCCTTTTGGTATTCTGACCAGAGGTGCTCTTTGGTAACTCCGGCATCGATAAAGTCCCAGGGCAGATTCTCCGCGTACTCTTTCTGACGGTAGAGGTATGAAGCGATATCAACATCGTCAGAACCTTTCTTTATGATATCGATATCGTCATAAACCATGCGCTCGACTACTCTGCCGACACGCCGGTCTCCCAGAGCAAAGAGCCCCTGCAGGTGCGCCTGCTTTGGTATATCATGGAGCACCTTGATGCCCCATTCCCGGGCAAGCCCCTTCTTGATCTGCTGCAGTTTTTCCTTGATGCTCTTGAGCGGCTCCATGGGATGCCACTGAAAGGGGGTAAAGGGTTTTGGCACAAAGGTGCTGACGCTCAGACGGATGTTCCCCTTACGCGTGTTCCTGCGAATCGTCTTGACCAAGGCTACGATACCGTCAACATCTTCTGCGGTTTCTGTCGGCAGGCCGATCATAAAATAAAGCCTCAGCGTTTCGATGCCACACTCCAGAATACGTTGCGCCGTTTCAAGGATGTCCTCTTCAGTAATCCTCTTATTGATCACATCTCTCAAACGCTGTGTACCGGCCTCAGGCGCAATGGAGATGCTCTTATGACCCTTCATAAGCTGCACCAGACCGACACTCCGGGGACTTGCTCTTAATGACGTAATGGAGAAGTCAACCCCCTCCATCCGAAGCACTTCTTCGGCATGAGGATAATCAGAAAGAGACGGTCCGATCAGGCCGACTTTCTGCGTTACCTGTACAGCAGCCCGCACCTCAGCAGACAGCGCAGCAAAGTCTTTCTTTCTTGGGGGGTTATAAATATGGCCTGCAACGCAGAAGCGGCAGGACCAGGGACAGCCCCGCATTGCCTCAAGAAGATACATATTTGAGAACTCCGCATTAGGAGTAAGAATCGATGAACGGAGAAAGGAACGCGAAAGCTCCTTTATGGTCCTTTTGCAAATTGTTTCGGGTGCATGATGACCGGCCGTTCTTTCCCTGATCCTCCCCGCATCATCATACTCAACAGCATAGAACCGCGGCAGATAAATACCGTTTATCGCCGTCAGTTTCTCCAGAAGCTCTTCCCGCCGTACGGTTTCACGATATTGAACGAGAAATTCTTCAAGCATCTCCTCTGCCTCACCGACAAAGATGATATCCATAAAGTCAGCCAGAGGTTCAGGATTATAAAAGGCGCATACGCCTCCCATTATCACAAGAGGATACCGTCCTGACCGCTCTGAACTCCGGAGCGGAATTCTGCCCATCTTCAGCATCCTGAGCAGATTCGGGTAGTCATTTTCAAAAGATACCGAAAACGCGATAATATCAAATGCAGACAGGGGTCTCTTTGACTCAAGGGAAAAGGGCTCAGTTCCTGACTTCTCATATTCCTCCCTGTCTTCCTCGTCCGGGAAGAAGACCCGCTCGCAGACTACGTCACTCAAACTGTTGAAAAAGCCATAGATACCCTGAAATCCCAGACTCGACATGGCAACGGAATACCGGTTTGGAAAACAGAGGGCAATATTGATCCTTCCTCCGGGATCTTTAAACACCACCCCTTTTTCCTGAGATATCAATGAGTTTGCTTTATTTTTCAGTTTTTTGTTCATTCGTTGCTGCGCTTTTCTTTTGAATCATTATACTTGATTTGCATGCCTGTCATTGAACATATAATGGCACATTAATTGCATAGTAAATTACATATGCAACTCGCAATGGACGATAAAGACTTCGAGGCGCTGCAAACGCTGATGGAAGAAGAATTCGGTCTTTCCCTGAAGACCCATACCAGGGAGACCTTTGCCAGGAAGATAGGGCCTCGTCTCCAGGCGCTCAGGATGAACTCAGTGAAAGAGTATCTGCATTATCTAACCAACGATACTCTTTCGAAAATAGAACTGCATGATCTGCCGAGCTTTGTCATGAACACAGAGAGCTATTTTCTGAGGGAATTTACCCAGTTCGAGCTTTTTCTCGACCTTTCCCGGCAGAAGAGAAAACGCAACGTGCTGCATTCGGACAGATCAATCTCCATACTTTCTGCAGGCTGCTCGGAAGGACAGGAGCCCTACAGCATCGCCATGCTGCTCCGAAACCAGCCTGAGACGCTGCATGGGTGGAACATACACATCCGGGGACTCGATATCAACATTATGGCACTCGAAAAGGCCAGGAGCGGTGTATACAGTTCTTACTCGTTCAGGGGCCCCAACACTGATCTCATTGAAAGCTATTTTCAGAGGACCGAGGCGGCAACCTGTGAAACACCTAAAAGATGTTTCAGGCTGAAGCCGGAGATCATCAGCAGCGTTGAATACATACACGGTAATATCCTTCATCCATTAGTGCTCAGGGGGATCAGCAACCTTGATTTCATCTTCTGCAGAAATGTGCTCATGTACATGTCAAATAAGGCAGCAGACCAGATAGCGCTCAGTCTTTGGGAGGCGCTGGCCGATGATGGGTATCTCTTCATCGGCCAGTCAGAGACGTTAAGAAAATCGGACGACCTCTTTGAAGCGGTAAATTTCCCTGGTGTAACCGTATATAAAAAGAAGAGACGGACCACTGCCGGCTGACAGGAAGAACTACATTTCTTTCAGGGCGCTACAAAAAGATCAGCACGGACATCATTGCAACTGACCAGAGCACGTCGATCGGCAGCTGACTCAGGGCAGTCGAATCAAACAACAGATCTGCCCTTGCCTCCCATTCCTCATCAGCAACCCAGAGAATAACAGTAACAGGAACCTTTGAAAAGGGAGAGAGTTCGATCGCTGCATCGCCGTATTCGACAACCCTGCCGCCATGCAAAAGCCCCTTTTCCCTGAACGCTCTCCTGTCATGGGCAAAATTCTTCGCTACACTATCAAGAGGAAGCACGTGAGAGCCGCGGAAAAAGATATCCCCGCCGGTCATGCCCGATGGCTTGATCAGTCTGCCCTCAGGCATCACATCCGATGCCTTGACCAAATACCAGAGCAGTGAAAGCACAAAAAAATAGCGGAGCCGTGTCAGAAAGAATTCACCTTCAGGCTCAAGGTTCGTGATGACTTTTTGTTGAGGATCTACGGAAAAGATCGTGCCAAATGCAGTGAGCCGGTATGTTTTGCTGGCTTCGTGATACAGGGCTCCCGTTCGTCTGCAGATGTCGTCAGGCAAAAGTCCTGCAACGATGCTCCAGGCCTTATCCTCTCCTGATATGATCTCAGCCATGCCCTATTATACGCAATGACCATCCCCGGGAAAAGACTAAAAGAGCAGAAGCAGGCGAACCAGGGATGTTAAGCACCGGCGCTTTACGCAAAGTAACACCACGCGTGGTATGATTTATACATGAAAATTGTCGCGCAAAACAGAAAGGCGTTCCATGATTACTTCATTGAGGAAACCCTCGAAGCCGGCATGGTCCTGACCGGCACTGAGGTTAAGTCCCTCAGGGACGCAAGGGCCAACCTGATGGACAGCTATGTCCTGATAAAAGATAATGAGGTCTTTCTCTTCAATTGCCACATCAGCCCGTACACGCATGGCAATATCATGAACCATGACCCGGTCAGAACACGCAAGCTTCTGCTGCACAAAAAGGAATTGGTAAAACTGCAGGCAAAAGCGGCCCAGAAGGGATATTCCGTCATACCTCTAAAGATTTATTTCAAGAATGGCAGAGCAAAGACAGAGATCGGACTGGCAAAGGGAAAAAAGCAGTATGAGAAGCGGGAGACGATCAAGAAGAAAGAGGCTGACCGCGAGATCGAGCGTGCCATGAAAAGCCGCTGACATACGTCATTGTGGTATAATAAAAGCATGAGAGGAGGTCGTGAATGGTTGCCGGAGTTCGTTACGGCAGAGTTCGGTTCACGCTTACCGATCACAGTCTCACTTCGGGGGCGATTGGTCTCGACGGGGGTTATGAGACTCATGTGGCATGTCGTGGCTCCATCCCCACGTAAAAAGATGGAACAAAACACAAACGCCAATAACGAACTGGCACTCGCAGCTTAATTAAGTTGCGCGCTCTCCGCGTTGAATGCCTGCGTCTCGCGGATAGCGTCAATCAGCAGGCTGGCTCTCAGGTGCGCTCCCTGCCCGAGGGCGAGACAAAGGGAGATAGGGGTTCAGGAAGCCTGTCAGCCGGCGGTCTGGGTCCCGAAGCTGAAGAAGACTGACTACACATGTAGATGCATGAGAGTAGTACTTTCGGACGCGGGTTCGATTCCCGCCGCCTCCACCAGCTTTCGTATTGATATTGTTAGTTTCTCCTCTTTGTTATGTAAAACTGAGCCCTGAACCGACCCTGAACACCTTGAAAAAGGGGTTGATCTGTATGTTGTGTAAAAAGGTAACTTCGTAGAATCGCCTACAATCGAAAAGTGGGGATGCTCCCTTGTCCATGGTATCTGCTATAAACCGTTGTTCTCGCCTTCGTGCCTTCTGTTCTTCGTGGGGTTGTTTCTTTTCCTTGCTCAATGATTTCAAAAACTCCTTAATAATGCCCTTGGGCATAAAGGGGGCTGTCCTCGTCCTCACCTTATAAGCAGGCTGTCTACTGTTCTGGCTGTTGCGCTTCCGGTGACGGATCGAGCGGCAAGCGAGAGAGGGAGCCCGGGGGCGCGGGCTGTTCTCTCTGGGGATTTAATAGTATATGGGAAGTTATCAAACACTTTTTAGATTTGGCCTATAACCATCCTATTTATAATTCTACAAAATTAATTAGTTGCATGTATTCGGTTATTGTGATATTTTTAAGGCATGGATCTTAGAAATCGTATCGTAACAGTTCGCCTTACCGCTTTAGAATATGACCTTATCCGGGGTAAAGCCGGAGATAAGTCTATTTCCTCATATGTTCGGGGTTTGGTTACAAAGGGTCTTGTTCCTCTGAGTTCTCCACAAGCAATCGGGAAAAATGCTCCTTGTCCCTGTGGGTCTGGCAAAAAATACAAGAAATGCTGTTATGAGGGGGTAGCTGAATGAATTTAAAGGGTTCGATACGGCCTACTTCCAGAGAAAGGAACTGTCCATCATGTGGGCAAAAGTTTGACTATGTCCCTGAATATGGTTATTTTTGCGTTGCCTGCCAGACAAAGCCTGAGCGTTTTTATATTGATCTTTGGTATCGGGGAAAGAATATTTTCGTTTGTAGCGATAAGACCGGGCAAGCTTTGGACACTTATGACCGGGCTCATAAGCTGCAGGCTCATATCACGGTAGAAATAGAAAACCATGCTTTTGACCCTGCCAGATATTCAAAGATGCAAGCAGAGCGATTTTATGCTAAATCTCTCCTGGACAAGTTTGAGGCTTTCAAAATTGATAGCATAGCTCCTTCATACCAGAAAGATTATAAAAGGCATATTAAAAGGGCAAAAGATTTCTTCAAGGTTCGTGATGTTCGGGAAATTCGGAAGCTTGACCTTATCGAGTATCAGGAATATCTGCAAAAGACTTTCGAGCTGTCGGGCAAGTCACTAAAAAACGTTTTGGATGGCTTTAAAACATTCATGAATTACCTGAAGAGCGATCTTGAAGTAATTGATACTGTCCCCGCCTTCCCTCATATTGAAACAGAACAAAAGCCTTACAAATGGGTTAATTCTGAAGATCAGGCCAAGCTGTTTGCCTTTGTCCCTGATGAACATAAGCCTATCATTGCCTTTCTTATGCTTCATGGTTGCCGGCCTTCTGAGGCTCGCGCTTTGAGGGTTAAGGATGTGGATATTCAGAATCAAAGTATTACGATCTCTGCAACGTTCAGCGGTAGGGTCTATCGGGAAAAGAGAAAAGGCAAGAGGTCCCGTTCGGTTACGGTTCCTATTCATCATGAAATGATTGAATATTTTGCTGGCCGGGTTCGGGTTGCTTTTCCTGAATCTTATATCTTCATAAACAAGCGTGGTCTCCATTATTCGGAAAACTCCTTGAGGCGGATATGGGAAGATGTTCGAACAAAGGCAAAAATCACCAATGGCTTGAGGTTGTATGATGCAACAAGGCATAGCTTCGCCTCTAATCTCATAAATGGTGGGGCAAGCATTTACAAGGTATCAAGGCTTCTTGGTCACAGTTCGGTTAAGATGACAGAAAAATATACTCATTCTGAGGTAGAAAGTTTGAGGGCGGATATGCATAGACTCTCTCTTGACCCTGAACAGTCACGGAACAAGAAAATTGTTCCTCTGAAAAAATCTAATAAAAACTGATGGTTGCAATTTAGAGAAACGTTTTCGATTCCCGCCGCCTCCACCAGGTAAAGCAGATGATTGCTGTTGCGTACCCTCCCCGCTAAAGAAATCGGAGAAGAAAGCCGATTTGAATATAATAAGGGCGGCAGACTTAGTGTCTGCCGTGCGTACGGGCTGGCTGTTGGAGGGCGCGATGAAAAGAATAGTTATTGTCCTTGTCCTGCTGATCCTTGTTCCCCTCTCCTTCTCATCAAATGCATCTGCCGTTGAATCACTGAGTGCAAGCGGCTGCTCTGTCAGCAATGTCGGGTATCTGACTGCCCTTGCCAAAGAATATGAAAAACTTTCCGGCACCATGATGTTCGTCCGCGGAGGCGGCAGCATCGTCGGCCTCAGGGACCTGCATCAGGGCAAAATCGACTATGCAGCCTCCTGCCAGAGCAAGCAGGCTGACGACCCGGAGGATTTCGAGTTTATTACGGTTTCCTGGGATGCACTGGTCTTTATTGTACATAAATCGAACCCTCTCAACACCATAACGCCTCAGCAAGTAAAGGATATCTATGAGGGGAAAATAATCAACTGGAAACAGTTGGGTGGACAGGACATGAAGATCATCTCATTTATTTCCTCAACCGAGGGTATGGGGGGCATAGGGGAATCACTCAGCAAATTCATTCTTAACGGCAACCGTCCGACGAAGCAGGCCAATTCTTCGTTACAGGCCTCATCCGTAGCTATCTGGGAACAGCTGGTCGAAAGAACTCCGGAGGGCTTTGCGAGCACCGGCTTTGGAAGTTCCAGAAAGAGGGACGTAAAGCTGCTGATGGTTAACGGCGTGGCACCCACAAAGGCCACTATCATTTCAGACAAATATCCTTTCAGGCGGCCGCTTTATCTCGTCACAAAGAAGAACCCAAAGCCGGAAGTCAGAAAATTCATTGACTTCGCCCTGAGCAGGAAAGGACAGGCATTGATATCCTCATACGGAATGCCTTCGCTTGCCGACGTTAAGTGAGGCTTTCTCTCAAGACAAAGGTTACGGTCTTCATCACGGTCACCGTACTCGTAATAAGTATGGTGAGCACATTTTTTTTCACAACCGCCCATAAAAAGAGCATCGAGCGGGAGATCATCGCACGCGGCAGGACACTGTCGGAAGCCCTTTCGCATGCGGTCGATGAGGGCCTGGCTGAAGAGAATCTCGATTTCATCAAAAATGTTGAGGACATCGTCCATACAAAGGACGTTATCCTTGCGCAGATATTTACCGATATATGGCTTCCTGTGGATGCCTTTCCCCTCGAACAGTTCGAGATGGAACCTGATCCGAAGGCAAAGGAGCATTTCAATACAGCAATAGATCCGTTCCACATCAAAGAGACCGACTGGTTTGATTTTTACTCACCCGTATTCTTTCATCGCATTGCAGATAAACATGACGCATTACATGGGAGTGACACCAAACAGTTCCTGATCGGCTTTGTGCGGGTAAGGATATCTTCAGCGCAGATGAAGCAGGAGCTCAGCACGGCGCTCAGAAAAAATATACTGCTTTCGTTGATTCTGACCGCCATCTCTATCGTTGCGATCAATCTGTTTATCAGAAAATATGTTCTCGTTCCGCTTATGAATCTCCAGGCATCCGTTTCAAGGCACAAACAGGGGGAACTGCCCGAAACCGTGCCGATCCACTCGAATGATGAAATCGGCCAACTTGCCTCAGAGTTTAATAAGATGACGATTGCCATAAAGGAACGGGAAGAGCGCATTGCAGAGGAAAAAGAGCGGCTGGCTGTCACCCTTCGAAGCATAGGAGATGCGGTAATTGTTACAGATGTCAGCGGCATGATCACCATGATCAACAGGGTCGCAGAACAGCATACCGGATGGGCAGCCGAGGATGCGGCAGGGAAACCGCTATCCGAAGTCTTTCATATCATCAATGAAAAGACACGGGAGCGATGCTCAAATCCGGTTGCCAAGGTTCTGGAGACCGGCCTCATTCAGGGCCTTGCAAATCATACGGCACTCATCCGGAAAGACAATTCCGAGATCATTATTGAGGACAGTGCTGCACCCATACGGGACAGAAGCAGCCAGGTAATGGGCGTTGTTCTCGTCTTTCGGGATATGACCGAACGAAAGCGCACGGAAGAGGAGCTCCTCAAGACAGAGAAGCTGCAGTCCATCGGTCTCCTGGCAGGGGGCCTCGCGCATGATTTCAACAATCTGCTGACTTCGATCGTAGGCAATGTCAGCATGGCGAAGATGTTCATTCATGACAGGAACAAGGTCCTTGAACGATTGACGGATGCAGAAACAGCTACCAGGAGGGCTACGGACCTTACCTATCAGCTTCTTACATTTGCAAAAGGCAGCGCGCCGATCAAGAAGATCTCATCGATCGTCGATATCATAAAAGAATCTGCGGGATTCACACTTTCCGGCACAAATGTAGCCGCAGCGTTCGTTATCCCTGAGACGCCGTGGACCGTTGACATTGATATGGGACAGATGAGCCAGGTATTCAATAATCTTATTATTAATGCCGTGCATGCGATGCCTGACGGCGGCAAAATCGAGTTCACTGTCGCCAATACAGCACTGTCTGAAAACGAAATCCCGGCACTTCATGAGGGAGCGTATGTAAAGATTTCCCTGGCAGACACGGGGACAGGGATAGCCAGGGAGCATCTGTCCCGAATCTTCGACCCCTATTTTACGACAAAACAGAAAGGGAGTGGACTCGGCCTTGCCTCTGCCTACTCCATCGTAAAAAACCACGACGGCTATCTGTCCGTAGAATCGATTCTTGGCAAAGGAACGACGTTTCACCTCTATCTACGCGCTTCTCAGGGCATGACCGGCACCATTGCAGGAAGCCCCGAGGAAAAAAATATTGCCAAAGGCTCAGGAAGAATCCTTGTCATGGACGATGAAAAATTAATACGGGATATCGCAGGGGAGATGCTCCGTTCCCTGGGATACGAAGTTGAACTTGCAAAAGACGGCTCCGAAGCTATTGAATTGTACCAGAGGGCATTTGAAGCCCATACGCCTTTTGATATCGTAATCATGGACCTGACAATCCCCGGGGGCATGGGAGGGAAAGAAGCGATCCAGAAGCTGCGTTCAATCGACCCCAATATCAGGGCAATCGTTTCGAGCGGCTATTCCAATGATCCGATCATGGCTGAACACGAAAAATACGGGTTCCGGGGCGTCATCATCAAGCCTTATAATCTCGGCGTCTTCAGCAAGTCTGTGCGTGAAGTGATGAAGGGCTAATCCCGCTCACCAGTCTCGTTTCGGGCTGCAAGGACATACAGCCTGCATATACAAGCAATGCTAACGAGGCAGCTGCGTGTGGCACGATGCACAGCTCACGGTTTCTGTCCACCCAACACTCCTGCCGTTATGACATGAAACGTTTGAACAGGTCTTGGTCCCGGCCGTCCACATCGTCGCAGTGTTAAGCGCAATTTTTGCACTATCATACGGCGTATCCCCCGCCTTGTAGCTCAAGGCAGAACGTGACCAGCTGTTGTCCAGTTCAGGCACGGCCGCTATGTCATCTCTGAGCTGGCTCTTTGACTCGTAACCGCAGTACCCGGCGTTGCAAGGCCATTATTCCCGTTGTAAATATTGTCGAAATGGATGCCAACCACATGTATACCGTGTGCTGCAGATCCCGCAGGCTGGCCCGCGCTGTTTGGAGAGTTGCCATGGCAGCCGCTGCAGGCACCAGCGGTGAAAGTGCTGCCCCACTGCGGTGTCTGCGTAAACACGGGAGACTCTATGCCGTTGCTGTGACAATATACACCACTGCATTGAATGGTAAGGCCTGAGCCGCTTACCGAAGGTCCTGCGTTTCTGCTTTTCAGGATGCCGCCCTCGGCAGGGTCCAGGCTCAGATCAACGACACCGTTACCGTGCTTAGCGCCATCAGCCGGATGGCAGTTGCCGCAGCCGAAGGCATAGCTCGCTGCATTTGACACCACTTCATTGCTTCCATATGCCTGAGTAAGCAGATTGGCATCCTGTATATGCAGGGCATGTGCCCCGGTATTCGGTGCAAAGCCGTGGCATCCGGTGCAGCCCATAGGAAGTCCGCCCCAGGCAGGTGTCGTATTGCTGCCTTTACCATCGCTATGGCACTGAGTTGAGCAGGTGCCGCCGTCAGCCGCAAAGGTGTAGCTGGTTATTTTAGCGCCTCTCACATTGTAGGCCGTGTTTACATGGTATAACAACCCCGGTTCAGTGATGTTGTTGGACGCATCCACGGTCAGGTCATGACAGTCAACGCATTTGTACCCGCTTCCCACCACATGCTTGTTATGACTGTTCTTTTTCGGGATCCCGTTTGCATAGGAAGGACCTGTCGCTGTGCCGCCGCTATGGCAGCTGTCGCAGGCCTGAACTCCAGCTCCCCAATTTGAAGATGTATTTGCCGGGATCGTGCCGGTGGAAACCGATGTGCCGTTACTGTGGCAGTAGGTGTTTGAGCAATTGGTAAAACCGTTTGCAGGTGCACCGGTCGGGTCATTATACGTAGCAGCTACCCCTCCGAACAGGTCGGCAAAGCGGACATTGATGACTCCGTTTGCGTGTGACGGATCAGGATAACCGTTATGGCACTTGGTGCAGTAATACGGATCAAGACTGCCGTTTCCCGTGCTATGACAAACAGCACATTTATCAATCCAGTCTCCCGCTGAAACCGTTGTCGTAATGGTGAATATGTAGGAAAGATGCTTCGAATGCGAACCGCTGCTGATCCATGGCGCACCGGCAGGTGCAGGGTTGTTGTAATAATGGATCCCCGGGCCTGTGTCATGGCAGCTGTTGCAGACAGAGGTGCCTCCCCATGCCAGAGGCTTGTAATCAGCAGAATTCGGCGTCAGTGCCCCGCCTGTCGATGTCTGCACAATACTGTGGCAATAGAGGTTGTTGCAGGTCCCATAGGCCCGTGTCGTACCATCTGATGGCGACACTGTTCCACTTGCTATGCTATAGGCTGTTGAACCGCCATTGACCCTTGTATCACCCGGATCAAAGCTCCATTCGATAGAGCCGTTTGCATGCTTTGCCTTGTCACTCACGGTATAGCTTGCCGGACCGGTGCCTCCAACAATCCCCTTGTGGCACAGGGTACATGCGTAGTTATGCTCCCCCTCTCCTGCATGACTCAAATGCGAACCGCTTGTCGGAGAAACAGAATTCGAGCTGTTATGGCAGGTGCCGCAGGCCCCGCTTGATGCAGTTCCCCACGTCGGCGCTGCGTTTTTGCCGCTTCCCGCATAATTGCCATGACAATAAACGTTCGAACACGTGCCGT